>CAMVIX010000011.1 GCA_947167695.1 uncultured Clostridiaceae bacterium | reverse complement strand
AAAAATAGATGGAATATGGATATATGGTTTTAAATTTCCATATGATGACAAATTATATATAGAAGTATCCACATCAGGTGCTTACCAGCTAGATACAAAAAAACACACGATTAGATTTAATATACTATCAGAAGAATACGAAAAAATTGAAGACAAGTGGGCAAATTCTAGAGAAGGAATGTTTGAATATCATTTGAACGACAACAATGAGGTTGACTATATTACTTATACGGAAAATGAAACTATAATTACCCTAAAGAAGGTAAAATAAGGAACTAATTAGGGATACATACCAAGTGCATGTTAAGAGCTATTTTAATCTGTATTTGGTATGTATTCCCTAATTTAATACATTTCAAATGTTAAAAAGCCAAAAAATGAAAAAGTATTAAAGAATTGATAAAACTAGCAAAATACATTCCACACAACAGTAGTACATATGCATAGCATAATTCCACAAAGTGTTGGAAGAATAAAAGAAGTTGCAGCCCATTTCCATTTGCCGGTTTCTTTTTTTATGGTAAGAAGTGTTGTGCCACATGGAAAGTGGAGTAAAGTTATTATCATAACATTTATGGCAGTTAGCATAGTCCAGCCGTTTTGTCTTAAGATTTCGCCAATGCTTGATATTTCTTCCATATCAACTAGAGTGCCAGAAGAAAGGTAGCTCATTAGAATAATTGGTAGCACAATTTCATTTGCGGGAAGACCAAGTATAAATCCGGTTACAATGTATCCGTCTAAGCCTATAAGTTTAGCGAATGGGTCAAAAAAGTTTGCAATGTATGTAAGAAGTGTTGCATTTCCTAAGTTTATATTTGCAAGTAACCATATAACAATTCCGCTAGGCGCTGCAACTGTTATGGCTCTGCCTAATACAAATAAGGTTCTATCGAAAATAGAGCGAACAAGCACTTTGCCTATTTGTGGCTTTCTATATGGTGGAAGTTCTAAAACAAATGCTGAAGGCATGCCTTTTAATATGGTTTTAGATAGTATCCTAGAAACTAGTAAAGTAAGCAAAACTCCAATTAACACAACAATTAGTACGGCAATAGTGGCTACAAAAGAAGACGCAAAACCGCCTGCCATTCCGCCAAAGAAAATCATGGCAATAGTGATAAGAAGAGGGAATCTCCCATTACATGGGACAAAGGCATTTGTGATAGTCGCAATTAATCTTTCACGAGGAGAATCAATAATTCTACATCCAATTACACCAGCTGCATTGCAACCAAAGCCCATACACATGGTTAATGCTTGCTTGCCGAGTGGCACATGCTTTCTTAAAAAGTCCATCTAAATTAAAAGCAATTCGGGGCAAGTAACCCAGATCTTCTAGTATTGTAAATAGCGGAAAGAAAATGGCCATAGGCGGCAACATGACAGCTATAACCCATGCCACAGTTTTATACATACCCAAAACAAGTAAATTGGTAACCCAAGAGGGAGCATGTATCCATTCAAATAATAGTAGCAGCTTTTCTTCTATAATTCCAAAAAAACTAGAAAGCATTTGAGAAGGAAAATTTGCAGCAACTATTGTAAGCCAGAATATAATGCCTAGAAACAAAAGCATTATTGGTATACCATATTTTTTTGATGTAAGTATTTTGTCTATTTTTCTATCCCTCGATGAATAATTTTTATTGGAAATAGTGACTATACTTTTACATACAGATTCTGCTTCAAACACAATATTTGATACTATTTTGTCTTTAAAATTAAGGTCTGTTATATTGCTTGCGTTTAGCAATTTTTTTGCTTCAGATAAGCTTTTATTTATATTCTTCGAATTAACATTTACATGTGTTTTTTTTGAAATGGTGTCTAAAATTTTTTTATTTCCATCTATTATTTTTAATGCAATCCATCTTTTAGGAATATTTGTATTAGTTTGCTTTATTTTAGTTTCAACAAGAGATATGCTATCTTCAATAACAGGAGCATATTTTACTAAATGTGGCTTACATTTTATATGCCCGAGTACATACGCTAAGTATGGTTTCCATTAGTTTGTTTAATGTTTTTTTCTTTCTTGCAATAGTCCCAACTACAGGAATTCCTAAAATTGATGAAAGCTTATTTATGTCTATGTAAATCCCTTTCCTTTTTGCCTCATCTAATAGGTTTACACAAATTACAACGTTTTTAGTTATTTCCATTACTTGATAAACTAAATTTAAATTACGTTCTAAAGCAGTTGCATCTACTACTATAACAACGCAATGATGTTTCCCAAAACAAATATAGTCCCTTGCAATTTCCTCTTCTTCGGAGTTTGACATTATAGAATATGTACCAGGGATATCAACAAGCAAAAAACTTTTATTATCATATTTGCAAATTCCAGTTGCATTAGCCACAGTCTTTCCGTGGCCAATTTCCAGTGTGCTGGTGCATCCCGCGTAAGACTGTTAAATATGGTACTTTTGCCTACATTGGGATTACCGTGCAATAGCTATGGTGTAGTCGCAACTAGCTTTTTCAGATTCATTTGTTAATATGCGGTTTCCAGTAGAAGATTTAGAAAGTCCCATAAGATTCCCCCTTATTTTTAAAACCAAAGGATTATGTAATTTCCACATTCTGGGGACAGGCTTTAAACCTGTCCCCAAACGTAAAAATTGCTTTTGTATTCTAATTTAATTTATATTATAAAATACTAAATATATGCCAAATAAAGAATAATCTACTAGTTTCTGGAAATTACTATATTATAGAATTCGGAGGAAAAATGAAAAAATATATATTGTTTTTTATAATATGCATTATGGGACTAACAACTCGAAGCTTTGGGGCAGAGATAAAGCAAGGAATAGATAGCTTTCCTGAAAGCTACAGAGGGTACTTGCAAATGCTAAAAGATAAGCATCAAAATTGGGAATTTAGCAGTTTTTATACAGGCCTTGATTATTATGAAGTAATAGATAACGAGTACCGGAAATAACAGAAATTTAGTACCCATAACATATAATGACAGATGGAAAGCAAAAGAAAACCGGCTTATATAATGTGGAAATAGATAAAGGGTGGGTAAATGCTTCAAAAAGGGCAGTAGAATACACAATGGATCCAAGAAATTATTTAGATGAGAAGCATGTGTTTGCATTTGAAAAATTGTCTTATGACACTGCAATCCATTCAAAGGACGGTATAGAGAAAATTCTTTATGGAACAGAGTTTTATAAAAGAAAAGTAACATATGGAAACGTAACAATGACTAAAACCTATTCAGACTTAATTTGGGAGGCAGCAATTTATTCAGGTGTTAGTCCATATCATTTAGCCTCGAGAATAAAACAAGAGTTAGGCGGATTTGTAAGCCATTCATCAATAAGTGGAAATGTTGCAGGGTTTGAAGGATTATATAATTTCTATAATATTGGTGCAACAAGTTCAACGGAAAATTTAGGTGCTGTTAAGAATGGATTATCATTTGCAAAAGACGGCAAGGGACTTTCTGAAAGTGAAAAGCAAAATTTATTCCTGCCGTGGAACACACCAGAAAAAGCAATAAAAGGCGGAGCTGTTTTTATTGGAAGTAGCTATATTAGCGTAGGCCAAAATACTCTATACTTGCAAAAATTTTCTGTAAATTCAAACTACCCAAATAAATTATATTGGCACCAATACATGACAAATTGCTTAGCGCCATATAATGAAAGTGTAAGCATTTATAACGCTTATTTAAATAATGGCGTGTTAAATTCTTCTATTGGCTTTTTAATACCTGTATATGAGAATATGCCTATGATAGCGGTACAAAGCCCAAAAATTGATGATAATGCTTATGTGGATGATTCTAAATCTATGTATGCTGATGTTACTACAACTTTAAATGTTCGATCAGGTCCAGGAACTGACTATGAAATATTGACTTCTATACCAAGTGGTACAGTTATTACAAGACTAAAACAAGGAATAGGAGATGGAGAAACATGGGATATGGTTCAACTTGAAAATGGAGCTATACGGTTATATCTTTGCAAGTTATTTAAAAGAAGTAGTTAAGCCCGAGTGGAATTTAGAATTTAATGAAAGCCTGCACGTAGAAGGAAATGAAATAAGTAGCCTTCCATGGGAGAACATGACTATTTCAAATATAAAAAATTTGATTAGCACAAATTTAAAAATACAATTTGAAAATACGGTTGGAGATAGAGTTGGAACGGGTTCGAAGCTTATTTTATTAGATACTGCTGGAAATAAAGTGCACGAATATGAGTTTTTGCTTTACGGTGATTTAGATGGAGATGGACTAATTAATTCTAAAGATGTGCTGGTTTTGCAGAAGCATATTTTAGAGATGAAGATACTTGAGGGGATTTATTATAAAGCAGGTAATTTGAGCAAAAATGGTAATTCACCATCGGCACTTGATAGCCTTAAGTTGCAAAAGCACATTTTGGAAATTAGTTTTATTGAGCAGTAATAGTAGAAGCCAAATTGTTTGAGTAGCTCGAGGGAGAGCTTCTATTTTTTTAAAGCGACCCGCTCGGGGGGACCGCTGAGTGCTGTTAGATGTGTAGCATCGTTACAGCACCAGTGGGATAAGGGAAGCAATTAAAAAAATAGACTCTCCCGGGAGCGGATAAAATGAAATGAGGAGAGTATTAATGAAAAAGATTTTTTTAACATTATTTTTTCTTGCATTTTTACTGATTACACCTAAGGTTCAAGCTGCCGGAAATGTGAGCTTGTCTGCAAATAAATCAAGCGTAAATATTGGCGAGGAATTTACTGTAAGTATTTCATTAAGTGGAGCAGAGGTTGCTTCGCTTACTGCAAGGGTTACAGTGGATACTAGTAAGGTGGAGTTCGTTTCAGGCCCAAGTAATAGCAATTTTAGAAATGGCAGAATTATTTATACTTGGACAGATCCAAATGGAGGAGATTCGCCTTTAAAGGGAGGAACAATTGCTACTTTTACTCTTAAAGCAAGAACAGGGGGAATAGCTGGTTTTTCAGTAAGCGGAGATTTCTATGCACCTGATGAATCTGCAATAAACTTAAATTTTTCGGGAGTAAATGTAACTGTTAAAGAGCCTATAACCCCGCCACCTGTAACACCAGCTCCTGCAACTTCCGTACCAGAAACACCAGAGCCAGAAGTTCCAGTAACACCAAACCCTACTGAAGTGGTGGCTCAAACACCCACCCCAGAGCCGGAAAGTACGCCACCACCAGTAGAGCCAGAGCCTACAATAATACAAGAAACTCCAAACACTCCAGAACAAACTCTTAAACCAGCAACACCAGCAAACACTCCAACGCAATCAGATAATCCAGCTACAAATGAAACACAAAGTTCTAACACAAACCTAAAATCACTTCGCCTAGATGTTGCTACTATAAACCCAAATTTTGCGCCGGATTTGCTACAATATGAGGCAATTGTAAATGAATCTATAAATAATATAGATGTTTTAGCTGTCCCAGAAGATAGTAGGAGCACGATATCGATAACCGGAAATAATGATTTAGAGATTGGTAGAAATTTAATTCAGATTACAGTTATAGCGCAAAGTGGAGACAAAAAGACATATAATCTTACAGTAAATAAGACAAGCGAAGCGGATAATTTGAATAGCTACTTGGAAAATTTAGCAATAGAAAATGTGTTTTTAGTTCCAGAATTTAAGCCAGATGTATTTAGGTATAATGCAGATATAGAAAGCACGCAGAATAATGTGAAAATCTTGGCAATACCGCAAATAGAGGGAGCGACAGTAAGTATTGAGGGACAAGATAATATAAGCTATGGCAATAACACAATAACAATAACGGTTACATCAAAAAATGGAGCTAGCACCAGCACTTACAGCATTTTGACTTACAGAAAAACAGAAGATGAAGAATTAGCAGAAAGGGAGAAAACACAGATAGATGAAGAAACTTTAGAAAATGATGATAATAAAGAGCTAAATGAAGAAAAAAGAGAGAATAAAGCAGGAAGTATAATCTTAGCTGTAATAGTAACACTTGGGGCTATAAGTTTATCAGGTGTGCTTACTTGGAAATATTTAAAAGAAAAGAAAAATTAAAATCCCATAAAGGGAACAAGATTAATCATGTTCCCTTGGCTTACCTATATTCATTTCATTCAATCAATATTTCTCTAGCATTTTCGTCCCTTATTGCAAGCAGTGTGCTACGTACTTCAAAAGCTCTGGGGTCTCCAGAGGGACTCTTTAAAACTGGAATTATGGAAGTCCCTGGTATAATACCTAAATCTAGCATTCTTCTTCTAATATCACCATTGCAGCGTAAATCTACTATTTTCCCTTGTCTATTTAATGGGAGTTTATCCAATGTAGTCAATGTATTTCTCGCTCCTTTTTCTAGTGTTTGTTATTATATATTATGTGGATTTAGAGCAATACGTGAAACACTTGGAGAATGCATTGAAAAATTTCTAGAAAGGTTAATAATTTATATTGCAATTTTTTTTGCATGTATCATAATTTTTGAAACGTTACAAACGCAGGCGAAATATAGTAATTTTTCGGTGAAACTGCGGATGCTTCGCTATTTTTTTTATAATATAAAATATAAGGGATTTATCTTGCAATTATTTTTTTGTTCATATATAATGAACAAAAAAAGGAGAAATTGTTATGGAAAAAGTTAGAGGATTTGAAGTAGCTAAAGGATTTGAAAATATGGAAGTTAATCTTCCTGTTAGAAAAACAAAATATTCAGCAGGTTATGATGTAGAAGCAGTAGAAGATACTGTTATACCAGCATTTACACCGGGTGCAAAACCTACACTTGTTAAAACAGGAATCAAGGCATATATGCCAGAAGATGAATATTTAATGATTGCAAACCGCAGTTCTAACCCAGGAAAAAAAGGACTAATTTTAGCAAATGGAATTGGAATAATAGATAGAGATTATTATGAAAACCCAGATAATGATGGCCATATTATGTTTGCCTTCTACAATATAAAAGCTGAAGACATTACAATAAAAAAAGGAGATGCAATTGGCCAAGCCATTTTCCAAAAATATTTTATAGCAGATGGAGATAATTCTACAGAAGAACGTACCGGAGGATTTGGATCTACAAGTAAATAAGCAAATTGAGACAGCGGGGACATGCCTCACCGTTTCAAAAAAAATTACCAAAAGTTTTGACTTTTGGTAATTTTTGTAGTATAATATATCTTGTCGAGAGATTATAGACAAAATAAAATAAGGAGTGATAGTATGTTTAATGTTGGAGACAAGATAGTATATCCAATGCATGGAGCAGGAACAATAGAAGCTATTGAGGAAAAGGATATTTTAGGTGAAAAACAAGCATATTATATACTTAAGATGCCAGGTGAAGTTAAGGCAATGGTACCAGTTGCTAAAGCAGAAGATATTGGTATAAGAAATATTATAGATAAAGAAACTGCAGGAAAAGTTATTTCTGTACTAGAAGAAAATAGTACACAAATGTCTATGAACTGGAGTAAAAGATACAGAGACAATATGGAAAAAATGAAAAGTGGAGATATATATGAAATTGCTGATGTAGTTAGAAATTTAAGTTTTAAGCAAAAAGAAAAAGGCCTTTCTACAGGCGAAAAAAAGATGCTTTTAAATGCTAAGCAAATTTTAGTAAGCGAGCTTGTTTTAGCAGAGCATTCTTCAAAAGACTACATAGAAAATTTAGTAGAAAATAAAATAAGCACTTCTTATGCGGAGTTTAATCCAGAAATTCCGCAAAAGCAAGAAGCTACACCAAATATTGTAAAGAAGTTTATTCCATTTAATGGAACAGAAGCATAGAGAAAACTGAGAAAAGGGTGAGAAAAGGGGACGGTTCTAATTTCTCAATCTATTTTGGATTGAGAAATTAGAACCGTCCCCTTTTCTCACCCTTTTCTCCTTTCGACAAATTTTGCTTTTTTGTTTAGTTTCCATAAGAAGGAATTAAGGCAAATTTGTCGAATATATTATATTATAAGGAAAGGAATTAAAATGGCTTTTTATAGTGAAGAACTTATTGAAGAAATAAGAAGTTCTAATGACATAGTAGACGTTGTATCACAATATGTTACATTAAAAAAGAGTGGTAGAAATTACTTTGGACTTTGCCCATTTCATAGAGAAAAATCACCTTCTTTTTCTGTCTCAGCAGATAAGCAGATTTTCCATTGCTTCGGTTGCGGAGCTGGGGGAAATGTAATTCATTTTATTTCCAAAATTGAGGGATTAGATTTTAAAGACGCATTAGAAACACTTGCAGAAAGAGCAGGAATAACATTACCATCGGGCTCATCTTATCAAGATGATAAAAAGCAGGAGCTTAAAAAAAAGGTTTACGAAATAAACGATATAACTGCTAATTTTTATCATGAAAATTTATACAAAACTACAGCTAAAGAAGCACAAAACTATGTAAAAAAACGTAAGCTAGATAATAAAACTTTAAAGGCTTTTTTGATAGGGTATTCGAATCCAAAGTATACGGAGCTCTATGATTTCCTTAAGAAACAGGGTTTTACAGACGAACAAATCCTTGCATCAAGTTTAGTTATTAAAACCGAAAAAGGCGATTTTGTGGACAGGTTTAGAGGAAGGTTTATGATACCAATTCAAGATGTTAGAGGAAAGGTTATTGCATTTGGTGGAAGAGTAATCGATGAATTTAGACCACGCGAATTAAATTCACCTGATGCAAAATATGTAAATTCTCCAGAAAACATTGTTTACACCAAAGGAAGGCATTTATTTGGGCTAAATGTTGCAAAGAGGTATGATACTTCAAGGTTACTTATTGTAGAGGGCTACATGGATGCTATTTCTCTTTACCAAAGAGGCATTACAAATGTTGTTGCATCGTTAGGAACGGCTCTTACAGAAAACCAAGGAAGACTACTTCGAAAATCTTCAAATCAAATAATATTAGGATATGATTCAGATGGTGCTGGACAAGCTGCCATAGTAAGAGGATTAGATATTTTAACTAATATGGGGTGCGACGTAAGGATACTCCAAATGGAAGGTGCAAAAGACCCAGATGAGTACATTATAAAATATGGTAGCGGAAGATTTTCTAAACTTATGGATGAGGCAATTTCGCTTGTAGAATACAAGGTTAAAATTTTAAAAGGAAACATGCAAATAAATTCATCAAATGACAAGATAAAGTTTTTAACAGAAATTGCAAAAATCCTAGTACCAATTGACAGCAAAATAGAGCTGGAAATTTATATAGACAAAATTTCAAATGAATATAAAATCTCAAAAGAAGCAATTTATGCACAGGTAAACAAAATGAAATATGGTAATTTGAATCCTGAGAAAACTTTGCTAAAAGAGCCTATTAGGAAGCAGAACAAAGATATTGCAAATAGCGAATTAGCCAAAAGAGAAAACATGATAATAGCACTATTACTAAATGAAGGGGTAGCAGTTTTTGAAAAAATAAAAAATTCTATTAAGCCAGAAGATTTTAAGCTTGAACAAAATAAAAAAATAATGAAAAAGATGTATGAAGAATTTGAAAAAGGAAAAAGTAATATAGAAGACATTTCAGGGCTTTTAGAAGATGACGAGCCTGCTATTGGGCAAGCTACTGCTATAATGGCACTAGATTACGAAGTTACAGACCTAGATAAATGTATTGAAGACATTTTATATATTTATAACAAGGAAAAACTAACACACAAAAAGGAAGAAATAATAAAAAGGCTAAATGAAAGAGATTTACCAATAGATGAAGCTAAAAGTTTAGAAATAGAATTAAAGAACATCATACTGAAACTTGCAAAAAAGAAATTGGAGGGGTAATAAGTGGGAAGAGTAAAAAAAGAAGCAGAAAATGAGGATAAAGCAAAAAAAATAAAAAAGGTAAAACCACAAGAAAAAGTAGAGAAAACAAAAAAAGTTAAAGAAGAAAAGGGCAAAACAAAAAACTCAAAAAATACTGATAAAAAGGAAGAAAAGACACCTGCAAAAATAGAAACAAAAGAAAAAGTAGTAAAAGCAAAAGAGGCAAAAAAAGAAGAAACTTTAAAAGTTAAAAAAGAAAAAAACAAGAAAGAAAATGTAACACCTGCAGAAGAAGAGATAGTTAAAAGTATGGAGTTAAAAGAAACAGAAATTGCAGAAAAAAAATCAAAAAAGGCAGAAGAAAGAAAAAAGAAGAAAGATAAAAACAAAACTGAAATAATAGAAGAAGTAAATGTTGAAAGCAAAATAGAGCCTGATGTAGAAAAAAAGGAAAATGAGCAATATAAAAAACTTGAGCAAAAAGAAAAAAGCCAAGAAGTAGAATTAAAAGAGAATAACGCAGGAGAAAAAATAGATTTAAAGGAAGAAGAAAAAGACGAAGAGACAGAATTAAGTGAAGATAATAAAGTTAAGAACATATTAAAAAAGGCTAAAGAAAAAGGGAAAATGACATATGGAGAATTAGCAAGTGAACTTGGTGATGTAAATCCTGACCAAATTGATAAAGTTTTTGATGCTTTTGAAGAAATTGGTGTTGATGTTCTTAAAGATGACGATCTAGATGAACCAGATATTGAAGATTTGGAAGAAGTAGAAGATATAAGGATAGAAGACCTAGATACAATGAATTTTGATGGGGTAAATATTGATGACCCTGTAAGAATGTATTTAAGGGAAATAGGCAGAATCCCACTTTTAACTTATGATGAAGAACTTGATTTATCAAAAAGAATGCTAAAAGGCGATGAAGAAGCGAAACAAAAATTAGCTGAATCAAATCTAAGACTTGTAGTAAGTATTGCTAAAAAATATGTTGGACGTGGTATGCTATTTTTAGATTTGATTCAAGAGGGCAACATGGGACTTATCAAAGCTGTTGAAAAATTCGATTATACAAAAGGTTTTAAATTCAGCACGTATGCAACCTGGTGGATAAGACAAGCTATAACAAGAGCTATTGCAGACCAAGCACGTACAATACGTATTCCTGTCCACATGGTAGAAACAATTAATAAACTTATTCGTACATCAAGACATCTTTTACAACAAATGGGAAGAGAGCCAACGCCAGAAGAACTTGCAGCTGAACTAGAACTTCCAGTTGAAAAAGTAATGGAAATACAAAAAATTGCGCAAGACCCAGTTTCACTTGAAACTCCAATAGGAGAAGAAGATGATAGCCATTTAGGTGATTTTATAAAAGATGAAGATAGCCCAGCACCACAAGATTCGGCTGCATACACAATGCTTAAGGAGCAATTAGATGAGGTAATGAGCACTTTAACTCCAAGAGAAGCAAAGGTACTTAAATTACGCTTCGGATTAGAAGATGGAAAAGCTCGTACTCTAGAAGAGGTTGGCAAAGAATTTGAAGTTACAAGAGAAAGAATTCGCCAGATAGAGGCAAAAGCTTTAAGAAAATTACGCCATCCAAGTAGAAGTAAGAAATTAAGAGACTATATAAATTAAAAAAAATCTCAGCGTAAGCTGAGATTTTTTTGTGGTAGCGAAGATGTGATTCGAACACATGACCTGTCGGGTATGAACCGAATGCTCTAGCCAACTGAGCTACTTCGCCATAAAAGACAAGCATTATTATAATATTTTTTTAGAAGTTTGTCAACTAAAAATTTAAATATTTTTGCTTGCCTATTATTTTTCTATTTCATTTTCTTCTTTTTCGCTTGCTTTTTTATTAACTTTGCTATTTGCAACCTTACCATTTGCTTTTATTTTCTGAACAGCAGCTTTAGCAGATTTTTTTAGACTATCTGTGTCAATCGAAATATTATTTTCTAAAAAAGATATTCTTTTATTTGATTCAGAATTTTCAGCAATAAATTGCTCTAATTCTCTGTCTATAGCTTCGTCATCAATTACATTTGGATTTGTTGCAAGATTTTTAAAAAAATCTCCAATAAAACTCATAAATGTCTTACCTAAATGTTAGATAAGTTTTCACCTCGCTTTTTTTAACTATTATTAGTTTATCATAAAAATGCATAAAAATCAAGTGTTTACAATAACATACAATTAAATAGACTATATATAGATATATTCCGGTTACATTCGATACTACATAAATCTTTATATATAGCCTATTGTTTAAATGCACATATTTATTAATTATTATCTGACTCTTCTTGAACTTTTGGAATGACAATGTTTTTCTTGCCTTTTTCATCTTTGGACTTAGGCCTCATTGCTGTTAAGTGTTCATGAACTTCTGAAATGTTAAGTTCTGAACCGTCTCCAGATATGATTTCAATTTCTTTTTTTTCATTTTCTTCCATAGATTTGTCCTCCATAAAAATATGATAACATAAAATTACAGAAAATACAAGTTTTTCTTGACACTTGGCAAAATAAATGGCATAATATAACATAGAAAATGGGAGAGGAAAAATGGAAAAAGAAAATAAAAAATCAATTATAGAAGCGATTCTTTTTGCAAGTGGAAAAGAGGTTAAACTATCTCAAATAGTTTCTATATTAGATATAGAGCCAAAAGAAATAGAAGAAATTATCCAAATGCTCAAAGCTGAGTATGAAAATCAAGATAGAGGTTTTCAAATAATTAAGGTTGGAGATGCCTATCAAATGGTTACAAAAAAAGAATACTATGATTATTTATATCCAATATTCGACAACAGAGCAAAACCAAGCTTATCAGCAGCTGCCATGGAAACACTTTCAATTATTGCATATAATCCTAAAATAACAAGAGCTGAAATAGAAACAGTACGAGGAGTAGCCTGTGATTCTAGTATTTATAAATTGCTAGAATATGGATTAATAGAAGAAGCAGAAAAACTTGATTTGCCTGGAAAACCAAGGGCATATAGAACGACAAATGAATTTTTGAAAACATTTGGATTATCATCATTAGACGAGTTACCTGATCTTCCAAGATATAAAATTGACGAAAATGAGCAGATAGTTATTGATGACTTAATAGAGCCAAATGAGGTTCCAATACCCGAAAGGGAGGAAAATGCAGGAGATAATATAAAATTATAGTAGAGGGAGAAAATAAAAATGAGTGACAACAAAGAATTTGTAAAAGACATAACTAATATTGAAGAAGATTTTGCAAAATGGTATACAGATATTGTATTAAAAGCAGATTTAGCAGATTATACAGATACAAAAGGATGCATAGCAATAAAACCATATGGGTATGCAATATGGGAAAATATACAAAAATATGCTGACGAAAAATTTAAAAAAGCAGGAGTAAAAAATGTATATATGCCTGTGCTTATTCCAGAAGGACTGCTTCAAAAAGAAAAAGACCATGTTGAAGGCTTTGCACCAGAGGTAGCATGGGTTACAATTGGTGGTGGAGAGGAACTAGATGAAAAACTATGCATCCGCCCAACTTCAGAAACTATGTTTTCAACATTATATTCAAAATGGGTTAAATCATGGAGAGATTTACCTCTAGTATATAATCAATGGTGTAACGTACTTCGCTGGGAAAAAGAAACAAGGCCATTCTTGCGTTCAAGAGAATTTCTATGGCAAGAGGGGCATACAATACACGCAAGCCAAAAAGAAGCAGAAGAACGCACAATGCAAATGCTAAATATTTATCAAGAAGTAATAGAAGAATTACTTGCAATACCTGTATTAAAAGGAAGAAAAACGCCAAAAGAGCAGTTTGCAGGAGCAGAAGCAACATATACAGTAGAAACCTTAATGCATGATGGAAGAGCCCTGCAAGCAGGAACTTCACATTATTTTGGTCAAAACTTTACCAAACCATTCGATATTAAATTCCAAAATAAAGAAGGAAAAGAAGAGTATGCATACCAGACATCATGGGGAATTAGCACAAGATTAATAGGTGCGGTTATTATGGCACATGGAGATAATAGAGGGCTGAAGCTACCACCAAAAGTAGCTCCTATTCAAGCGGTTATTGTACCTGTCGCTATTCATAAAGAAGGCGTACTAGATAAAGCAAACCAAATATATGAGGAACTTAAAGAAAAATATAGAGTAGAACTAGATGATAGAGATAATTATTCAAATGGGTACAAATTTAATGACTGGGAAATGAGAGGAGTACCTGTAAGAATTGAAATAGGACCAAGAGACATCGAAAATGGAGTGGCTATTGCTGTAAGACGTGATACTGCCGAAAAAATAACAATAAGCCTAAAAGACTTAAATGAAGAACTTGGAAAACTATTAGACAAAATACAAATAAACATGTATAATGAATGTAAAAAAAGAAATGAAACAAGAACAAATGTTGCAATGACAATGGAAGAATTTGAAGAAAAAATAAATAAGAATCAAGGGTATATCAAAGCAATGTGGTGTGGAGACGAAGAATGTGAAAATAAAATAAAAGAACAAACAGGAGCACATTCAAGATGCATACCTTTTGAGCAAGAACACATATCAGACACATGTGTAGTATGTGGGAAAAAAGCCAAGGAAATGGTAGTATGGGGAAGACAATATTAAATTAATGAATAATGAATAGCGAATAGTGAATGGTGAAGAATTGTGATAGATGTTTTAAAAACAATGGAACAATTGACTAAACATCGAAGTTATTTAAAAGTAAAGAAAAAATGAAAAAACAATAGGAGGCAGTATAAATGCATGAATACAGAACACATAATTGTGGTGAACTTACAATAAAAAATGTAGGAGAGACAGTTCGCCTTTCAGGGTGGGTTCAAAGGATACGCAACCTTGGAGGCATGAGATTTATAGATTTAAGAGATGAATTTGGAATTACTCAAATAGTTATTTCGGAGCAAGAAGATTTGCAGAATATAGCTAAAGGCCTAAATACAGAATGCACAATTAGAGTAGATGGTAAAGTTGTTGAAAGACAAAGCAAAAATGATAAAATTCCAACTGGCGAAATTGAAATAATGGCAAGTAATATTACTATTTTAGGCAAGTGCAAAAATGTACTTCCATTTGAAATAAATAGTAATGAGCAAACTGATGTAAGAGAAGACTTAAGGTTAGAGTACAGATTTTTAGATTTAAGAAATGAAAAAATACATAATAATATTTTACTTCGTTCTAAAATTTTGCAAACATTAAGAGAAGAAATGACAAAAATGGATTTTACAGAAATACAAACTCCAATACTAGCAAATTCTTCTCCAGAAGGAGCAAGAGACTTTTTAGTACCAAGCAGACTTCATCCTGGGGAGTTTTATGCATTGCCTCAAGCACCACAACAGTTTAAACAATTACTTATGGTGTCTGGGTTTAACAAATATTTCCAAATAGCACCCTGCTTTAGAGATGAAGACCCAAGAGCAGATAGAAGCCCAGGAGAGTTTTATCAATTAGATTTTGAAATGAGCTTTGCAACACAAGAAGATGTGTTAGAAATCCTAAAAACTGTTGTATTAAATACATTTAAGAAGCATGCAAAAGGAACAATTGACGAAGAAGTTGTAAGAATTCCTTATAGAGAAGCAATGGAGAAATACGGAAGTGATAAGCCAGACCTTCGTAATCCTTTAATTATAACAGATGTAAGTAGCGTTTTCGAGAATTTAGATTTTCAAGCATTTAAAGGAAAAACTGTAAAAGCAATAGTTATTCCAAATGGAGCAAACCAAGGAAGAAAATTCTTTGATAGGCTTGGAGAATTTGCAATAAGTGAGCTAGGTGCAAAAGGACTAGCTTGGGTTAAATTAGAAGAAGA
The DNA here is from genome assembly GCA_947167695.1 of uncultured Clostridiaceae bacterium. Taxonomy (GTDB): domain Bacteria; phylum Bacillota; class Clostridia; order TANB77; family CAG-508; genus UMGS1754. The sequence continues at coordinate 19,487 of CAMVIX010000011.1, read as the reverse complement.
GTTAACAGGCTCAATTGCAAAATTTGTAAGTGAAGATGCCAAGAGAAAATTGCTTGAAATAACATCTGCAAAACAAGGGGATGCAATTTGTTTTGTTGCAGATAAAAAAGAAACAGCTCAAAAAATTGCAGGCGGAATTAGAATAGAACTTGGTAAACAGCTTGACATCATAGAAAAAGATGTATTTAAATTCTGCTTTATAGTAGATTTCCCAATGTACGAGCTTTCAGACGAAGGAACAATAGATTTTAACCATAATCCATTTTCAATGCCACAAGGCGGAATGGATGCACTTTTAAACAAAGATCCACTAGAAATTTTAGCATATCAATATGATATGGTATGTAATGGATATGAGCTTGCATCTGGAGCAGTAAGAAATCATGACCAAGAAGTAATGATAAAGGCATTTGAAATCGCGGGATACACTGAAGAAGACGTAAAGAAAAAATTTGGAGCGCTATATAATGCATTTTCATATGGCACACCTCCACATGCAGGAGCAGCACCAGGAGTAGATAGAATGGTAATGTTAATTGCAGGAGAAGATAATATAAGAGAGGTAATAGCATTCCCTAAGAACAAAAAAGCAAGAGACTTAATGATGAATGCTCCATCAGTTGTATCAGAAAAACAACTAGAAGATGTACATATAAAAATAGATATTCAAAAAAACTAATAAAGCTAAAGATAGTGTAAAGCAAATTATGAAAAAATTGTAGAGGAGCTACTTAAGTGCTCCATATAGACTAAACCAAAGAAGGAGGAAATCCTATGAAATCAAATAAAGGTGTTACATTAATTAGCCTTGTACTATATGTTTTAGCAGTAACGGTTATAGTAGGAACAGTTGCAACAATAACGTCATTTTTTTACACAAATACTGAGAGCATAAGCGAATCATCAAAAGCACTAGGAGAATACAACAAATTTAATTTAGAGATGCTACGAGAAGTAAAGCAAGAAGGAAATAGTGTAGTAAGTATATCTGATGACCAAACGAGAATTATGTTTAATTCGGGAAACACATTTACTTTCCAAGATGGAGGTATTTATAAAAACAAGGTAAAGATATGCACAGGCATTACAAACTGCAAATTTAGAAAAGAAATGCAAGAAGAAAAACAAATTGTGGTAGTACTATTTGAAATGAAAGATTTTGTAAGAACAATAGAGTATGTAGTTACAGAAACAAGGCAAACTATCCAAACAAACTATGATTGAAATATATTAATAAAGGGGAATAATATATGGACGCAGAACAAACTGATAATAAAAAGGACATGATTATTGGAATATTAGGATTAACAGGAATTGCAACATTCACAGTAGTAGGATTAATCATAAAGCATATGTTTTTTATGGGGTAACGTTTCCTTGTCCACAATATTTTACATAAGAATTGCTAAAAAATAACATCTAGTAATATAATAGTTATAATTAAAGTAAAATAAGAGGTGAAATTAAATGAGCTTATTAGGTAACATTTTATGGTTTATATTTGGTGGCTTTTTAAGTGGATTATCTTGGATATTTTCAGGCATAATATGGTGTATTTCTATAATAGGCATACCTTATGGAATACAATGCTTTAAGTTTGCAAGTTTATCTTTTGCACCATTTGGAAAAGATGTTACATATGGCGGTGGAGGAGTGTCTTTTATAGTAAATGTAATTTGGACTATATTCTTTGGCATACCTATGGCTATAGAAAATCTTATTTTTGGGCTTACATGGTGCATTACTATAGTTGGAATACCATTTGGATTACAGTTTTTTAAATTAGCAAAACTTTCACTAGCTCCATTTGGTACAACAGTTAAATAAAAGCTTTAGTTTCTAAACCAGTTAAAAAGTTAGGAGAACTAATATATGAGTGGATTCAGTATTTTAATGCTTATATTTGGGATATGTGTGCTACTAGTAGGATTATATATGTTTACTGGACATAAAATAGATATGCTATCTTGGAGAGCAGGATTTAAAAATTTGAATAAAGAAGAATGGAAAAACATTGGAAAATGGACTATGGTAACGAGTATATTTATTTTTATTCTTGCAATATTAGGGGCAATATTTAATTTCTAAGATAATAGTAATATTTAAAGTGTAACCGAATAAGTTACACTTTTTGTGTAAATAACCAACTAAATGAACACCAAAATTTATCTAAATATAAATAATATGAATAATTGGAGAATTTATATGTCTAATATAGATAAAAAAGAGTTACACGATTTGTTTGATGAACTAAAACAAGGAAAAAAAGAAGCAGCACAAGAGCTGTATGAGAAATATAAAAGTCTTGTATATGGAATTGCATTTAGTATGCTTAAAAATAAAGATGATAGCGAAGATGTAGTGCAAAATACATTTAAAAGAATAATAGAAACTAAAGCAGATAAGCTACCAAAAGATTATGAAGCAACATGGATGTATACTGTAACTAAAAATGAAGCGTTACTATTTTTACAAAAGAAAGGCAATAACGTTAACATTGAGGATATTTACAATATTCAAGACAATAATGACGAAATTGCAAAAGTAGTAGATTACCAAAGCTATAACAAGATGATAAGCAAATTAAACAACAAAGAAAAAGAGATTGTATCATTAAAGATAATTGCCGGTTTACCATTTAATCAGATTGGAAAATTACTGGGTGAAAATACTAGTACAGTAAAGTGGAGATATTATAATGCAATTTATAAATTAAAAGTTGCATTAAGCAATATAAGTATTGCAGTTATTTCTTTTGTGGTAGGACTTGTAACTTATAAAAAAGAAACAACTATAAGTAAGCCAATCGAAAATAACGAGAGTATATCTAATATTGATACATCAAATACATATTCAGCAGAAAATGAAAACAGAGAATCTCAAACAAACAATGAAAATAAAAGTAAATCATACGATGAAATAGAACTTGATTCAAGCTGGGACACCATAAACACAATTAGTCAAAACACGAACACAACAAATGAGATAGTACAAGCCAATAATTTAGATAATGAAAGTGAACATAGGCAAAATTATATTAGCAATGGAATAATGATGGTTTCTATAATATTATTACTTGTTACGTTTTTAATAATTATAAAACACCAACCAAATCGAATGAAAAAAACATCTAAATATTAGAAAGGTAAAGGTGGTATAATGGACAAGCAAAATTTAAGTGTAATTGTCATATTCGTATTGTCAGTTTTAGCACTGGGGGCTGTATTTGCGTTTATTGCTATACAAAATGAAACAGGTAATAGGGCTATAAATTTGACTAATGTAGTTTCTATAAATAATAATACTATAAGCCAAAAAGATATAGTTATTATTAAAGATGGCAAAATAGAAAATGAGCAATTAATAGATAAATTTATCGAAGAAGCGGTTGCTGAAAATAATGAGAATAAAGAACTAAATATAGTGCAAGATGAAAAGATTATTAAGGTAACATATACTCCTGGAGAGTATGCTAGTGCAATGTTAAAGCAAAGCCAAGGAGAAGACATTGCCACAGGAGTTTTTGATGGTTCAACTGAATCTAAGAAAAATGCATATGGATATTATACATTGTTTGTTAATGATGAAATACAAGGTGAATTTCCTCTTATTGGTCACCATATCAAAAGAACAACTTCAAACGACACTATCATTTTATATTTTGATGCACCTTTAATTGATTATGCAACCATACCAGAAATATGCAGATATAATTTAAAATCTTCTAATTATACTAAAAAATTTTATATGGTATATAATCAGAGGAAAGACTTAGGAATAAAAACAGTATTTAATACAGGAGAGTATGAAGTAAAAACATTTGGCGGAGATGTTCAAGTTGTAATAGATGACGATATGGTATATAATTTAGAAGATGCATTAAGCAAAAAGGTGATTACTCCAGATGACATTTTAGAGCAAGCTAAAATAGATGCAAAATATGGTATATGCCAAAGTGACTCTTATGATGATGGGGGAAGTACAGAGTTTATGTATAAAGATTTTACTATTTTGAAGTTAAATACTTTAGATGGAGATAAAGATCTTGTAATAGGTATGAAAGGACAAATTATTGATTTATATAATAAGAATAAATAGTAGGTGATTGAATGAAGAAGAAAATTGTAATTATAACTGTAATTCTAATTTTAGCAGGAACGATATTGGGAATAATTTTGGCTAATCATCAAAATATAGGAGAATCCTCTATAAAAGAGAGAACTGCAACCAACATTAGGCTTTCTGATGTAAATCTCATTTGTGACGGAACTGAAACAGAAAGACTTATAAGGTATAATGGAGTGCTATATGGCAAAGATGTTTTTAAAATGGTAGAATATGATCAAATGCCACAATCATCTGCAGTAGTTGACAAAGTAATAGATAGTAATCTATTACCTATTAGAGATTTAGAAACTAATTCAAATGAATTGCTAGGAGCTAAAATTGCAAACCCATCATATGATCATATTATTGTAATTAGTAATGATGGAATAGCTAGATATAACGCAATTAATGTTGACTACAAAGGAATGGAAGTTACAGTTAAAGATGGAAAAATATATAATGAAATTCTTATTGATGATTTTTTTAATGATATGAGTCATATTAGCTATGTAAGAGAATCTAAATTAATTATAAACAATGACCAAGATAGGTATGTTATAGAAAATTTTCTTGGGGATAATGACAAAGCACATAATAAGGCCTTGGAAGAAGGCTCAAGTAGTTATGTAAGTAGAGGTGTGCTGCCAGACAAATTAAAAAATCCAATAGATGAAACCTTGGAAGAATGTAGGAGAATTTACGGATATTATAGGGTTACAAAGAACAATGAAGAACCTGTAGAATTTGATTGCTATACACATGTGCTTAGAAGAAAAATAAATACTCAGGAGGCACGAAGCGATATAAGCAAAGGTATTATTACATTATATTTTGGTATGCCTTATGCTAATACAATTTCTAATTATACAATATGTGATTATGAATTGAGCTCATCAAACTACACGAATAAATTTATCTTAAAATTCATGCAAAGAAAAGATAAAGGAATAAAAAGAATTACATCTGACGAAGATGACTATAATTTATATACTTATGGTGGGGATGCATTTATTATAGTTAATAATACTGAATATACTTTAGAAGATGCCATTAATCAAAATATTATAACAAAACATGATTTCTATGCTCAAGCATTAATAGACAACAAATATTGTTTATGTGGTGCGGACGGCTATTTTGATGGAGGTAGCACGGAATTCTATTATCCAAAGTTAGATAATTATGAAGAATATACAATACTAAAATTAAATACATTGGACGGAAATAGAGATATATACATAGGTCCATATGGGGCATTGCTAAAGGATATTTCAAATTGAATATAAAATCTAAAACGTTTGGAATTGCTCTAAACGTTTTTTTTACACAAAAAAATGCAACCAAACTAAAATAAATGGTAATATATAGGTGTAAGATATCTTATGAAAAAGGAGAAATACAAAGTTGAATAGCAGAAAAATATATAATTACATTGATAGCAATAAACTAAATATTGAACTTGCAATGAATGATTATATTGGCTATGTTTATACAGTTATAAAAAATTGTAGCTGTAATCTGCCTGATGAAGACATAGAAGAAATTGTCTTGGACACGTTTTATACATTGTGGAGCAACCAAAACAGGCTAGATATAAACAAAGACATGTCACCATATATTGCAGGAATTGCAAGAAATTTGGTAAAAAAGAAATTTCGTAATATTAAATCAAATGAAAACATAGACGACTATGAAGAGAAAATTGCGGATTTGGGAAATATTGAATTAATCTTTATTGAAAGAGAAAAAGGATACATTGTAAAGGAAGAATTAGCTAAATTAAAAAGGCAAGATAAAGAAATATTTATTATGTATTACTATGAAGAAAAAAGTATTAAACAAATTTCAAAATATTATGATATTTCAGAATCCAAAGTCAAATCGAAACTTTTTAGAATAAGAAAAAGACTAAATAAAGTATTAAAGAAAAGGGGGTATGTCTCAAATGAAGAGTAATAAAGAGCTAATAGAAGAACTAAAGAACAACATTGCTGTATCTAATATGGAAAGAGACTATACTTCCAATGTAGTAAATAAAGGAGGTAGTATAGTGAAAAGAGCAATAACAGTAATTGCAACGTTACTTGCTGTATTTGCGGGAAGCATAACAGTTTATGCTGCTATGGGAGGAGAAATAGCTGGAAAGCCTGTAATAGAATGGCTGGGAATTAAGTTTTCAGACGAATATGAAAACTATAAAGTAAATGTTGTAAATCAAGAAGCGGGTGTTAAAGAAACAAAAGTAGAACTAGTTTCAACTGTATGTGACGATGGTTATACCGTTTTAGAATTTGATGTTAAATTAAGCAAGAAAGATAAAGAATACTTAAGAATTGGAGAAAAAGTTGTAACTGATGCAGATATAGAAGAGGCATTAAAAGAAGATAGAAAAACTCCTAAACCTATGCGCTCAACAGATTATCCAAATTATGATTTAAGTAATCCACCGACACCAGAATATTACGCAGATGGAGAAGGACCAAATTACAAAAGTCTCATGAAATATAAAGACGTTGTAAATACAATTTCTTTGCAATTTAATTCTGTAGAAGGAATAAATGGACGAAATAATTGGAATGTAATATTAGATGATGAGTTAATTACTTTAAGACAAAGCAATCAAACAGTTACAAAGATATCGGATTATGAATTTAAGGTTTATCAGTTATATTTTCTTACTGAAAAGGAATTAGGAGATAAAACAGATTTCAAGTTAAGCTTTAGGAACATATTAATAAATAATCAAGCGGAAAGACTGGAAACTGCTAATGATATGTGGCTCGCAAATACTGAAAACAATGCAAGGTATATAAAAATAGATGGAGAAATAAATGCAAATCTATCTAAAAAAGATGCTGTAAAAGATAGTAAAATATATCATAGTAATCAAGAAATAACATATAAGAAAATGACTGGAAGTATCGAAGAAATAAAGGTTACACCTTTGCAAATTATTGCTAAAATAAAATTCGTAATTAATGATGCAAATCGTTCAATGATTGTAGATAAGCACAACCCAGACTATATCGAACATAACATCATCCCAAGTGTTTATGACGAGAATGGTAACGAATTAAGTTCACATTCTTTTTCAACAAAGCAAAAAATAACATACTCTGACGGAAGTAGGGAAGAAAAATCCATGGATTCAATTCTAGGAGAATCTTGGAATGACTTTTCAAACGCAACACTTGAAAGGACTATGTATATAATTATTGAAAAGAAAGAAGGAATTAATAAACTGAAAATTGTACCACAAACTTCGAATGACTTTGTATACGATGAAAATGAACATAAATATAAAAGAGTTCTAACAGAAATAGGGGAGTTTAACATTGAGCTAGATTAAGGATTTTAAAAACACACTACCTCAAAAACATTAACTTGTTTTTGAGGTAGTGTGTTCCAATTTTGCAGCAAAAGGGAAGAATATAGACATATTTTGGGTGTGTGTCCCCAAAAGTTTTTTTGCTTAAGGTGCTTTTTTATCGAATACATATAAACTTAATTGAAAAGTAGATTGTAGTATGATATAGTTTATATATGTAAAGAGTAATTTAATTGAATAAAAGGCGAATATTAGTAAACAGATTTATTCTTATATTAAAAATGAGTGGTGATTAATTATGTGTGAAACTATTATTTATCTTATTAGACATTCAGAACAATTAAAAATAAATGGAGAAAAAAATTTTGACGAAGATGACCAAATTAGTAATGAAAAAACAATATTGTCCGTAAATGGAGAAAAAAAAGCACAAGAGTTAAGTGAAAACATAGAACTTTCAGAAATAGATGCTATATGGTCTAGCAATTATGTTAGGGCTATAGCAACAGCCAAATACATAGCAGATAAAAATAATATAGAAATAAATATAGATGAACGACTTGGGGAAAGAAAACTAGGCGATTTACAAAAACTTAAAGAACTAGGAAAAATGAAAAAACTACCTTTTACGGAAGAACAATTACTAGATGAAAATTTGAAAAATATTGATGGAGAAAACAGAGCAGAAGTAAATGATAGAATGCTTAAAGTACTAATTGAAATACTAAATAGATATGAAGGAAAAAAAGTAGCAATTGTAAGCCATGGTGCTGCAATCAAATTTTTGTTAATGAACTGGTGTATGCTAGATAAGGAATGTAAATTAAATTATAATCAAAAAGAAATAAGAATAGAATCACCAAGTATAACTAAACTTGTGTTTAACAAAACAAAATTGATAGAACTATATAATCTAGCGTGAAGGTGCATAAAATGGGAAAAAGAGATTTTTTACAGAGAATCTCTTTTTATTCTATAGTTCCATATCATTATTTATAATATGCATAGGAAATTTTTGATTTTTAAGTACATTTTTTATAAGTTCAGGTCTTAATGGGTATTGTTCAATTTTGCCTAAATCAAGCCATTCGTATTTTAAATAATCTTTGCCTTCAATATTTTTTAATGTTTCAACAATATTCTTATCATCCTCATTCACGAATTCAGCCTTATGTACAAACATTATTTCATGATATTTTGAATTCTTTGCCTCAAAGAAATTTTCTACAGTTGATACATATCCTGTAATTTCAATGCTTTTACCAAGTTCTTCTTTAATTTCCCTTTTTACTGTTGTCTTGGAATCTTCACCTATTTCAACTCTACCACCAATTAAAGCATAGTGGTCTTCATTTATATTTCGATGTACTAATACCTTACCGTTATGCACTATAATAACTGCAGCTCTTATATTTAATTTATAATTTCCAACATCAATAGTAATATCCATTTCAAAACCTCCCTTAAAAACTTAAGCTATTATATCATAAATAAATTGTTATTTAAATATATGCTATAATTAAAAATGTGAGTCGCAAACTTATTTGTGTCGAATAAATGAATAGGTGAAAAGATGTGAACGGCAGCCGTGCTTGTAAGATACAAATGCGCAGGTGAAAAAATGTTAATAAAATAAACACTCATAATACAGGCCCCCACTGAATACTATTTATCAAAAGTATTTAGCATGGGGGTTTTCTTTATGAAGGGTGTATCAATCGAAGAACGTGCAGTCAATTTGGCACACTATATTATAGAAACTAAAGATACTGTAAGGGGAGCTGCAAAAAAATTTGGCGTTAGCAAAAGTACGGTACACAAAGATGTTAGCGAAAGGCTAACTTACATAAATAAAGCTTTAGCAGCAGAGGTTCGAGAAATTCTAAACGAAAACAAAGCAGAAAGACATATTAGAGGAGGGCTTGCTACGAAGCTTAAATATGAAGATAAACATAAAGTAGGATAAGAAAAGTAAGCCAAAGGAGACATAACTTCTTACGAAGAATGTCCCCTTTGGCCTATTTTTTGAGCAAAAGTACGACTTTTACTTATCCGTTTTTTCTTGCTTCTTTTTTTGCTTTTCTGCAAGCTGGGCATCTTACTGGATCATTTTCAAACCCTTTTTCTGCATAAAATGCTTGCTCACCTTCTGTAAAAACAAATTCGTTTCCACAATCTTTGCAAACGATAGTTTTATCAGCCATTGTAAAATTCCTCCTTCTTAGAATATAAATTTAATTTCGACCCAAATGACCCATCTATTCTAAAAAGAAAGAAAATGTTTTAGGTTAATTAAATTTGATTTATTTCTAAACCGATAACTACTATATCACGAAAATTTGTAATATTCAATAGCTAGAATAAAAAAATTACGAAAATAAAATTTTCCCCTATGTTTCACCAAAAAAGTCACTATTACATACAATGTAATAGTACAAGAGGTGAAATTTAATGAGTAACACAAGAATGTTGGTAGAGCGTACAGGCAAAATTTTACATTTAGATGGAGATACAAAATATGCACAGAAGTCAGAAAAATATTACAAAAAATTAGGTCTGCATGCAGTTGTTAAAAATATTGCTGAATATGACCAACCTAAGGTGATAAAGGGATTGCTGTCTAGGTACAAGCCGGATATAGTTATAATTACTGGACACGATAAAATGATTAAAAAAGGTAAAAATTATAATGATATATATAATTATAAAAATTCGAAATATTTTATAAATACAGTATTAATGGCAAGAGAATGGGAGAGAGAAACTGGACATGATATTACTATTTTTGCAGGAGCATGTCAGAGCTTTTATGAGGCTATAATGAATTCCGGAGCAGATTTCGCTTCATCTCCTGCTAGAATTTTAATTGACTTTATTGACCCAATTATTGTTGCTGAAAAAGTTGCAAAAACTGAAGAATATAAATATATAGACATAAATGAAATAGCGAAAGAACTTAAGGGAGGAATAAATGGAATAGGTGGAAAACGGCAGTAGAGGTAAGAAAGAGATAATTGACATCCCTTTGTAACACAATTGTAACACAATTGTAACACAAATGTAATATATCACAACAAAATCAACAAAAACGTTGTGGCACAAGAGATACAGGCTTTCGACATAACATTTCTTTTTTTGACAGAAACCACTTTGAATGATATAATTCAAACTATAATTTAGAAAAAAAGTAGGTGGTTTCATGATTTACAAAAATGACATTATGAACCTTAAAACAGACCTTGGAGAGAAAATTGGACAAAAAATTATTGTAAAAGGTTCTCTTGGAAGAAGTAAAACCTATGAAGAAGAAGCTACAATAGAAAAGACATATCCTAATATTTTTGTAGTTAGATATGAAGAGAACAAAAGAAGTGTCACATACACGTACACAGATGTTTTAACTAGAACAGTTGAGGTGCAAGTATATGATGGGGCAGGTTATAGTCCGCTTATACCACCTATAGATGAGACGAAACTAAAAAGAAAAAGAGCAGTTTAAAAATAATAATTAAAAAGCATTTTTGGCAAGTAGGGACAGAGCTTGTGATTTTAGGGACAAGGCTATAATCACACAGCCCTGTCCCTAAATCATTTCTAAATTTTTAATTAAATTAGGAATTATTTTATTTCTCTCCAATATATATGTACTAGTTTATATAAAGGGAGGGGTTTTAATGACAATAGATACTACAAAGGAAAGCGTATGTATCAACCAATTAGTAGGCATAAAGAGTGAAAATAGAATAATAGAAGGAGATATGATTGTACCAGATATAAAACCAGATATATTAAATGTAATAAGATCAAGTGGCAATGTGTGCATTTATAAAAAAGAGGTGCTAGAAGGAAAAATAAAAATTGATGGAACGCTTCAAGTATATATCATCTATTCAGCAGATGATGAAACTGGGAGTATTCGTACTTTAAATACAAGTCTTGATTTTACTGAAATCATACAAATGCAAAATGCAATTCAAGATATGAATTTAATAGCTAAAACAAAAGTTATAAATGTAGATACTAAAGTTTTAAATGGAAGAAAAATAAACATTAAAGGTAGTGTAAATTTCTCCCTGAAGCTATATTTAAATGAAAATTTAGACATTATTAAACAGATAGAAGGAGTTGACGATATACAAAAGCTAAGCCATGATATAGAAGTAAATTCACTTATAGGTCAAGGATGCACAAAGGCGTTTGCAAAAGAAACAATTAGTATCGACCCAGCCTATAATTTAGCTGAAATTTTGAATGTGGAGCTTAATGTTACAAATAAGGATACAAAAATAAGCTACAATAAAGTATTAGTTAAGGCTGATGCTAACATTCAAATATTATACATTACAGAAGACGGAAACATAAAATCATGTCAAAGCACGATTCCAGCAATGGGATTTATAGATATCCCCAATATAGCAGAAGGAAATTTATGCCAAACAGATTTTGAACTAAAAAATTTACTTGTAAAACCAAATAATGAAGAGGATCATTCAATATATGTAGAAGCAGAATTTGAGATATGCTGTTTTGCATATGAAAAAAAGGATATGACAGTAATTGAAGACTTATATAGCTTAACCAAAAATCTAAGTTATACGCAGAAGTTAGTTAAATTAATTGGAAACAAAACAAGCAAATGCGATGTTTATATGATAAAAGAAACAATACCTACTCCAGAGCTTGTAAATAAAATAATATGTAATGTAAATGTAACCCCTGTTATTTTTTCTCAGAATGTTGTAGCAGACAGAGTAAACTATGATGGGGAATTACAAATAAATGTATTATATTCAGAAGTAAATGAAAATAGATTAGATACAAAAGACATAAGAATTCCATTTCAATTTTCAAGTGAGGTAGAAAACAAAGGAGAGATTGAGACAGAAATAGAGGTACAAAGACAAGATTTTATTCTTCTACCAGATGGCAATTTAGACACTCGCATAGATTTAAATTTTATAATGAATAGTACGGATATAAAAGATATTTCTGTTATAGATGAAATAACATTTGATGAAAACATAAGCAGAGAAGATTGTAGTATGGTTATATATTTTACAAAACCTGGAGATACTTTATGGAAGATTGCAAAAAAATTTGGCAGTACAGTAGACGAAATAGCTAGAATAAATGGAATAGAAAATCCGGATGCGCTACAAATAGGAAAACAACTTTATATACCTAGATATTGCACAAGGCAATCGGCTTAGAATATGGATAAGATTTATTCTAGAGCAAAAATTAAAATTCCGCAAATAAAAGGATTTAAGTATCAAGATACAGGCCTGAAACATAAAAAATTAAAAAAAATATGTGCAATATTTATTATTGCCATGCTTACTGCTATTGCTGTAATTAATAAGGTAAATCCTGTGTTTGATGCAATCTGTACAGAAAAAGCAAAAGCATTAGCAACTGAGATAATCAATGTGCAATCAAGTGATGCGTTTAAAGATTTGCAATATGAGGACTTAGTTGACATTGTCAAAGATGTAGAACGGTAATATCAAAATGCTAAAAATTAACACTATTATAATAAATACGCTTGCTTCAAATATAGCTTATGACATTCAGCAAGAGTTGTATAAAATGGATAATTCTATTTCTATTCCAATTCGGAGCAGCACTTGGCAGTAAATATTTAGCAGGATTTGGACCTAAAGTAAATGTAAAGCTTTTACCAGCAGGAAACGTAATTACAGAGTTTAAGTCAGAATTTAGAGCTGCACGGGATTAACCAAACCATACATAGGCTTTATTTAGAAGTTGTGTGTAATGTAAATATTATAACACCGTATGATAGTGTGGGAGCATCTATTACGAATCAAGTGCTAATGTGTGAATCAGTAATTGTGGGTGAAATTCCAGGAACATATTATGAATTTAATAATAGCGATGAAGTGCAGGCACTAGAAATTGTAGAATGACTGTAAATAATTCTTGACATAATTATCAATGAATATTAAAATAAATGTATTAATAATTAAGGAAAAAAATAATGAAGAAAAAAATTATTCTAGGTATAAGTATTTTAATAATTATAGCTGTAGCAATTACAGTCTTGGTGGTTGCTACTACTAAAAGCAAAAATGTAGAAACAGTAGCCGATACAGTAATCAATACAGGTAATGTTGAAGGAGAGAAGGAAGACAACACTTTAGTTATAGTACTTGAGGATACTCCGAGTTTAGGAGGGGAAAAAGAGGAAATTAATATTGAAACTCTGGAGAGCCAAGAAGCAGAAGAGCAACTACAAGAAATGAAGGAGGCAGAAACAGAGCCTGAAAATGTAGAAAAACAAGAAGAATTTGCACAGCAGGACGATTCAACCCAAAAGCAAAGTAATCCATCCAACGATGCTTCTACAGGAAGTTCACCATATTATATAAAAGTTAACAACCAAGCAAATGTTGTAACTATATATGGAAAAGATGAAAATGGATATTATACTAGACCAATTAAAGCTATGATATGTTCAACAGGAACTGTGACACCACCTTCAGAACGTTATCCATCAAACAAATATACAATTAAAGGAAGATGGGAATGGTTAGAATTAATTGGCGATGTATATGGGCATTATGCTACACAGATTACAGGAAACATACTTTTTCATTCGGTGCCATATACAGAAAAATGGAATCCAGGCTCACTTGAATATTGGGAATATGATAAGTTGCGGTACAGCATGTTCAGCAGGATGTGTTAGACTTACAATTGCAGATGCATGGTGGATATTTCATTATGTACCAAGTGAAACAACTGTAGAATTTTATTCGGATTCAAATCCAGGACCACTTGGAAAGCCAACAGCACAAAAAATTTCTAGTAATGTAGAATGTAGAAATTGGGATCCAACAGATGGAACAGCAGGAAATCCATGGCATAAACCAACACCAACACCTACACAGACACCAAGCCCAACTCCTACTGCAACGCCAACAACTAGTCCAGACGTAACTGCAACTCCAAAACAAGTGCCAACAGTGACGCCTTCTGCGTCGCAAAGTGATGTAAACAAAAATAATACCATAAGCAATAATGCGACAAATGATATAGTTGTAAACAATACGGTTAAGAATAATATAGTAAAGAATGACGTGATAGTGAATAACACAGTTAAGAATAATTCAGTAAATGATAATACGGTAGTGAACGACTCAATCAAAAAAAATGCTGTGACAAATAGTGCAGTAAATAATAACGTGATAAATAATGAATTTAAAAATGCTGCAATAACAAATAAATAAAAGTTTTAAGAGGATATAAAAAAATGAAGTTTAAAATGTGCAAGGAAATATGGAAAATAGAAAATTGTTTAACGTTTTCAGAAACCTTCTTCATATGTTTAGGACTAATGTTTTGCATAAAAAAACAGATATCATATTCAATGATAATACTACTATTACTTGGTATATTTGATGGATTTGATGGAATGTTTTCGAAGAAATTTAGAAAAAATGGAGATACTGAAGTATATGGAATACAGTTAGACTCATTAGCTGATATTATTACATCAGCAGCGTACCCAGTTATTATATTGATTTCAATGGGCTACAACAGTATAATAAATTTGATAATATATTCTATATTTATAGTATGTGGATTAACAAGACTTAGCTACTTTAATATACAAACTCATTCAAATAAAGAAAATTTCTTAGGAGTGCCAATAACAGTTTCCACAATAGTACTACCACTTTTATATATCTTTACACAGGAAGAAATAATCTTTATGGTATCTATGATGATATTATCTGTATTATATGTTTGCGATATAAAAATAAAAAAACCTAACATAAAAATAAAAATAGTATTTGCTGTAATAGGTGTAGCAATATCAATTGTACTTGTATTAAAAGGAGCGGGACTAATACAATGAAACTAGATACGATGGAATTAAAAGATAAACAGAATTCGAATAAAAAAGTAAATATACTAAAAGAGAAAAAACAAACAAAAGAAAATTTAATTGAGGCAATAAAAACAATAGTTGCATATTTATTGCCTCTGATTGTAATGTATATAGTGGAATATACTTATGCATTAGCAGTAACTGGCAGAGCCAAACTTTTTATTATATCAAAAGCATTTATGTTCGAATGCCTTGTATTCTATTTGATATATATTGCCTTAATATGCATTACTAAAAAAACAGGAAAAGCAACTTTAATATTTAGCACATTAATCTTACTGATAAGTATAATTAATAAGGTAAAAATCGCTTTTACAGGAGAGACCCTTTTCCTTACAGATATTTTATATCTAAATAGCTCAGACGAATTAATAAATATTATACATGGTACTTTCTTTGAAACAATAGCTCCAATGCTTAAAGCAATTATAATAGAAATAATAGCTTTTGCGATTACCATTTTTATCGAAATAAAATGTAGCATAGAAATAAAAGAAAGAATTATTAGAATACCTCTTTTATTGGTTTGCTTAACTGTTTTAACTATAATTTTTATACCTACTAGTTTTACAACTAAATTTTTATCAGAGAAAGTGTACCTCACCGAAAAAAGAAAAAACTATAATAGTGTTGTAACCAGTATAGATTATGATAGAATATATGGTGTGTTTGCAGGAATGTATGGTAATCTGCTTGAAAGTAGAGTTTCAGTACCAGAAGACTACAATGAGGAAAAGGTAGACTTAACAATAAACCAACCTATATTAGAAGAAAAAGCGACGTTAGGAACACCTAATATTATTGTAGTTTTTTCCGAATCTTTTTGGGACATAGGACAGCTAGAAGAAGTAAAATTTGACAAGGAAGTGGCAAAGAATTTTAATAAACTTAAAGAGGAAGGTTTGTTCTTTAATATGATTTCCCCTTCTTATGGAAGAATTTCGGCTAACGTAGAATTTGAATTTTTAACAGGCGCTAATATGATGTACTTTAATAATGGATATGTACCATATATGCAATTGTATACTAATGACAGCTACTTTAATAGGCCGTCAATTATAAAGGAATTACAAAATAACGGGTACAAAACAAAAATCTCAACATGTGCAAGTCCAATGTTATTTAATTGTGGAAACTTTTACAGATATTTAGCAGTAGATGATACTGAATTTGTTACAGATGTGAAACGTGATCAAGTTAAGGGACAATATATTTCAGATGAAGCAGTAACAGATAAAATAATAGAAGAATTTGAGAAGAAAAATAAAGGACAGAAGCTTTTTTATATGACGTTGACAATGCAAGCACATATGCCTTATCCAATAGAAAAATATGATAAATATGATATAGATATTATTGAAAGCGATTTGCCGGATGAACTAAATGAAACATTAAAATCATATGCCCAAGGAGTATATGATGCAGATAAACAACTTGCAAGGCTATATGATTATATAAAAACATATGAAGAACCGACGATTATAGTTTTTTATGGTGACCATCTTCCTTACTTAAGCAATGGAAAAATGGATGCTATTAAGGAATTAAAGTTTTTTAATACTGAAGATAACAACTTAAATAATTATAGGAAATATAATACACAGAGTTTATTACTTGCTAACTTTGAATTGGACAAAGAAAAAGAAATTAGATATCTTGGTCCAGATTTACTTAGCACATATATATTGAACAAAATGGA
Source organism: uncultured Clostridiaceae bacterium (assembly GCA_947167695.1). Classification (GTDB taxonomy): domain Bacteria; phylum Bacillota; class Clostridia; order TANB77; family CAG-508; genus UMGS1754. The sequence continues at coordinate 2,438 of CAMVIX010000011.1, read as the reverse complement.
CCTAAAATTGTCAAATTATTATAGATGGTTATACACAACAATGAAAACTATAGGTGCATCAAATTTTTTGGTATCTGTAGATCAAAATGGAAAATTATATGATACAAACAAATTAGAAGGAGAGCTGCTTCAAGAATATAAAACTAGAAAAAATATACAATATAAATTATTTGTTAAATAGAATGAAATGGAGTATAGTATGGGAGAAAAAATTTTATTTTTTAAACAGTTTATTGAAAATCCAAGGCAAATAGGAAGTATAACACCTAGTTCAAATAAATTATCTAATAAAATGATAGAACAAATAGATTTTAAAAAAGCAAGATATGTAATAGAATTGGGACCAGGTACAGGAAGTTATACTCGGAAAAATCTTATCAAAGAAAAAAGAAGAAACAAAATATATTGCTTTTGAAAAAAACGAAAATATGAGAAATATATTGAAGAATAAATTTCATGGAATTGAGATTTATAATGAAGCAGAAAAAATGTCTAATGTGTTAAAAGAGAAAAACATAAAAAAAGTTGACTTTATTATATCGGGGTTACCGTTTACCGTACTAGAAAAAAATATAAGAGAAACTATATTAGAGCAAGCATATGAAAACCTAGAGGAAAACGGGAAATTTATAACATTTCAATATTCTTTAGACTTATATGGCTATCTAAAGAAAAAATACAGACAACTTGAGGTAAAGATAGTTCCGTTAAATATACCTATGGCATTTGTTTACGTTTGTACAAAATAATGAATGGAGAAGTAGAATGTATAGATACTTAAATAGTACGGAATTATACAATGAGCAAGAAATTAAAATATTAAAGATATTATACACAAGCTACATAGGAAGACTTTTCTTGAAGCTATTTACTAGAACAACATTTTCAAAAATTATTGGAATAATCTTAAATAGCAGAATATCCAAACTTTATATAAAACATTATGTTGCTAGTAACAAAATAGATTTAACAAGGTATGAAAAACAGGACTTTTCTTCTTTCAATGATTTCTTTACTAGAAAAATAAAAAAAATTAATATGAATGCTAAGACAAACGAATTTGTTTCAACAGCAGAGAGTAAAATAATGTGCTATAGTATAAACAAAGATTTGACTTTAAATGTAAAGAATACAAAATATTCGATAAAAGAATTAGTAAAAGATGAAGAAATAGCGGAGCAATTTGAAGGGGGATTATGCATAATATATAGGCTTGAGCCTAGTAATTATCATAGATTTATTTTCCCAGATGATGGAGAGTATGATAAAATTAAAAGAATACAGGGGAGACTTCATACTGTAAATCCAATTGTATATAGTAGCTACAAAGTTTTTACAGAAAACACAAGAGAGATAGGCAGGCTAAAATTAGAGCATTTTGGAGAAATTGTTCAAATCGAAGTAGGGGCTCTGTGCGTTGGAAAAATCCAAAATTACGATAAAAAAGAGTTTAAAAAATATGAAGAAAAAGGTTTTTTTGAATTCGGAGGATCAACTATTATCCAATTGTTAAAAGACGGCACGGTTAAAATTAACGAACAAATAATTGAAAATTCAAAAGAGGGAATTGAAACAGCTGTAAGTATAGCAGATGTAATTGGCATTGCTATATAAAAAGATATTAAATACAAAAACTCGAAAGCTATATGCTTTCGAGTTTTTGTAATAAATATTATCTCTTACTAAATTGTGGTGCTTTACGTGATTTTTTAAGTCCGTATTTCTTTCTTTCCTTCATACGAGGATCTCTTGTTAAGAATCCAGATTGTTTTAATGTAGGTCTATATTCTCCGTTTGCTTTAAGTAATGCTCTTGCAATACCATGGCGAATTGCACCTGCCTGACCTGTAAAACCGCCACCTACAACTTTACAAACAACATCATATTTATCAAGAGTGTTTGTTGCATTTAATGGTTGCTTTACTATAACTTTTAATATATCTGTTCCAAAATATTCATCAATAGATTTACCATTGATTGTTATATTTCCTTTTCCATCCATAAGTCTAACTCTAGCGATGGCTTCTTTTCTTCTACCTGTTCCATAGAACATTATATTTTCTTTTTTAGCTCTTGGCATTTTTTATTTCCCATCCCTTCTACTTAAAAATTCCATATTTCTGGCTTTTGAGCTTGATTTTCATGCTCACTACCAGCATAAACTCTTAATTTACGAATCATTTGTCTTCCTAGACTATTCTTTGGAAGCATTCCTTTGATTGCTATATACATTGCTTCTTCTGGTTTGTTTTCCATCATAACTTTAGCAGAAGTTTCTTTCATTCCACCAATATAGCCAGAATGACGTCTGTAAACTTTTTGATCTAATTTCCTTCCTGTTAAAACAGCATCTTTGCAGTTAAGTATAATAACATTATCACCAGTATCAATATTTGGTGTATATGTTGGTTTGTGTTTTCCTCTTAATAATTTTGCAG
>CAMVIX010000010.1 GCA_947167695.1 uncultured Clostridiaceae bacterium | reverse complement strand
TAGGGCTTGTCAAGGGTTTGTGTAAATTTTTTCAATTTTTTATTGTTTCAATTTCACAAATAAGGGCGCGTCTGGAAATTGAAAAAAAAACAATTTTGAAACGCGTCCCTAAATGTGGAAAAAAGCAATTTTGAGACACGTCCTCAAATGTGTTTTAACGATTTTGCATTTATTTGTATGCAACAAAATTTTCTCATAGACAATTATGTCATTCAATTTAAATGCATAAAATGACATAATTGTCCGTAAGGAAGGGGCGGTTGATTTGATTAGAGAAAATCGTTTGAAGATGAAGCTTACTCAAGAGCAACTTGCAGAAAAGGCTGATATAAGCTGGAGACAGCTTCAAAGAATAGAAAAAAATGAAGGCGAAACAAGAGTTCAAACTTTAAAGAAATTAGTAAATGCTTTAAATATTACAAATGAGGAAATTATTGAATATATTAGGAAATAGAAAAATGAGACAGTGGTGACATTCTTCGCCTTTGGCGAAGGTATGTCCCCACTGTCTCACGCTAAGTATTTAAGTCTAATTTTTCTTGTCATACCACGTTTGTTTCATTTTTCTTTTTATTTCTATATTCTATATAATCGCTTGCAAAAATTTTTAATACAGTAATAACAGGAACTGCTAAGAACATACCAAATATTCCAAAATATGCTCCGCCTATTGTTATCGCAAATATTACAAGTAATGGGCTTAGTGTTAGCGAGCCTCCAACTATTTTTGGATTTATTATGTTTGCATCTATTTGTTGAAGGATAATTATTACAAATGCTACCCATATTGTTTGTGAAAGTCCCCCTGTAAGAAGCGTGATAATAAGGGTAATTGCTACTCCAACAATTGCTCCTACATATGGTATTAAGTTAAATAGGCCTATCATAAATCCAAGTAATACTGCGTATTTTACCCCCATAAATAACATAGCAATTGATAATATTGTTCCAACAACTATTCCATCTATAATCTGGCTAGATATAAATTTGTAAAACACTTCATTTGTTTTGCTAAAGTATTTTTCAAGATTTTCGCACGTTTTTTTGCTTAAAAATGCATTTGCAATTTTTCGTAGTGCACTTAGTATTTGCCTTCTTTCAATTAGCACATAAATTGAAACCATTATTGTTACAAAAGCACTAAATACTCCATTTACTATTCCTATTGCACTTTTTAAATAGTTTATTATATTCTCTGTACTAAAAAATCCTTTTATATCAATTTTTTCTACTTCCTTAATTACATCTACCGCACCTATATGGCTTAGCAATGAATCTTCTGGTTGGCTTTCAACAAATTCTGTAAAGTTCTTATAATATGTAGGTAAATTGCTTGCTAAATCTATCACACTTTTTGAAAGTATTGGCAATAAAAAGTTTACAATGATTATAATTATTAATAACGCAATTAAGTATACTGTTAAAACAGCAAGTGTTCTTGCCTTGTTCCTAACCCATTTAGGTTTAAGTTTCTCATACATTTTCTCAATGCTTCTGCTTGGGAAGTATAGTACATATGCTATTAAAATTCCAATGAAAAATGGCATTAAGACTCCACCTAAATTTTCAAAGAAATCTGTCAAAGATGTTAAATTGTCGAATGATTTATATGCTATAATTACCGCAAGTGCAAACAGAAACATTTTTATCCATTTTTTCCATTCTTGTTTGTTGTTCAATTTCTTCTCCCCCTTATATTTTAATATCTAGTTCAATTGGGCAGTGGTCGCTACCCATTATAGTATCGTGAATTTTTGCTTTTTTAATATTTTCTTTAATTCCGTCAGAAACAATAAAATAATCTATTCTCCACCCTATATTCTTTTCTCTTGCATGCATCATATATGACCACCATGTATAAGAATCTGTCTTATCTGGGTACAAATACCTAAACGAATCTATAAATCCAGATTTCAAAAGCTCTGTCATTTTGTTTCTTTCTTCATCTGTAAAGCCTGCATTTCCGCGATTAGTTTTTGGATTTTTAAGATCTATTTCTTCGTGGGCTACATTTAAGTCTCCACATAAAATTACCGGTTTTGTTTCATTTAGCTTTTTTAAGTATTCTCTAAAGTCATCTTCCCACCTCATTCTATAATCAAGTCTCGTAAGTTCTCTTTGTGCATTTGGTGTGTAGCAGTTTACCATATAGAATTTTTCAAACTCCAATGTAATAACTCTTCCTTCTTTATCATGCATATCAATTCCGATGCCAAAGCTTACCTTTTCTGGCTTTAATTTAGTAAAAACGGCTGTCCCTGAGTATCCTTTTTTCTCTGAACTATTAAAATATTTATAATAGCCCTCAAAATTTACGTCCATTTGTTCTGGCTGCATTTTTGTTTCTTGAATACAAAAAATATCAGCGTTTTCTTTTAAAAAGAATTCCTCAAATCCCTTTTTGTATACAGCTCTTAATCCGTTTACATTCCATGAAATTAGTTTCATACGTTTCTCCTTTTTGAACATAGGTGGTTTCGCCACTTTATGGAGAACGCGCTTTGCTTGTTCTCCGCTACAACGTTTGCAATATAATTCGTAGCGGAGCACTTTGTGCTCCATAAAAGGTGCGATTTTTCCTATGCAAGAAGCAAAGGGGACAGGTTTGAAACCTGTCCCCTTTGTTTCACCCAATTTTCTTAATTATAGTGAATTAAAATATACATTTCCACCTATATTTTCACCAGAGTATCCATATCCAGCTGCTCTGAACGATAAGTATGTGTGGTTTCTTTTTCCATTTAAGGCGTCTAATACAGCTTGTTTTACATATGAAGCATAGTTTCCATTCAAACGTCTTCTCCAATAGTTATCTATTGAATAGCAGAATTGTCCATATGCTTTGTATTGTGATAGTGGGTCTGCCCCTCTACTTTTCCATGCAGAGCTTACTGTTCTATTGCATGCAGTTGTAATTACTGCTAGAGCTCCCTCATAGCTTGAGCTGCATTCTTGAGCTGTTATTGCACAAAGTAAATCTAAATCTGCATCAGAATAGCTCCATGTTCCATTTCCGTAGCTAACTGCAGAATTTCTTGAACCATATCTTGAAACAGTTTGTACTTGTATTTGTACAACTTTATTTACTGGTTCTTCTAGTATAACTGAAGATATCTCTGTTCTTTCAATTTCTATGTCGTTTTGATATTTAACCTTATATGTTACTTCTTTAAGTCCGTTTTTTCCTTGTGTAATAACGTTGTTTTCCGTATTAGCAGCGCCCTCTGAAATGTCTTTTGTTATTGTCTCAAAAGGTATTTCTTCTTGAACTACTTCTATTTTTTCTACTATAGGCTCATAGCCTTTTAATAACTCTTCTATTTGTTTTTCTTCTTCAGCTTCTGCTATTTGCTGAGGTTTAATTTCTTCTGTGCTAATTATAATTAATTTGTTTTCTCCCACTTCTGCATCCTTTTCAGGATATATATGTTCTTCTGGAAGTAGCATTATATGATTTTCTTCTAAAATTTCTGAGACCTTTGTTTTGCTTGTAATTACGTGTTCTTTTTCGCCATTGCTATATTCTATTGTAACTGTATAGCTTCCATTTGCAGCAAATGCAACTACGCTTGATAAAAATATTGCAATTATACTTAGTATTAGTATCTTTTTTAGCGAAATAGATGCTTTATCATCATTTCTCATAAAAAATTTTTCCTCCCTTGTCCATATGGACTTTTTAATTATACTATATTTTGTATGTTTTGTCAAATTTTGCCGAATCCTTACGGGTACTTCCTTTTTACGGGGATCTGATAATCTATCCATTTTTATTCTTTCTGACTTTGGAGGCAAGTTTTAACCTGTCCTATTTAATATATATGCTAACATGTCCTAATTTATGCCAAATATTTTTATTGCATTATTAAATGTTGCTTTTGCAATCTCTTCTAACGAAATTTGTTTTATTTCAGCTATTTTTTCTGCTACCTTTATTACATTTCTTGAATCATTTCTTGTCCCTCTTACAGGCTCAGGAGCAAGGTATGGGCTATCTGTCTCTATTAATAGATTTTCTAGTGGAACCATTTTTATTATATCTGGTGCTGTTTTTGCATTTTTAAATGTGTATGGGCCTGCCATAGAAATATAGTATCCTGAAGCTAAAGCTTCTTTTACTAATTCTATGTTTTGCTGGCAACAGTGAAATATGCCTTTTTTATTGCATGGCTCTTTTTTTAACATTTCTATTGTGTCTATGTATGCATCTCTTGAATGAATTACTATTGGCAAGTTAAGTTTATTCGCAAGCTCAATTTGAGCTTTGAAGAACTCTTTTTGTTGTTCCTTGTTTTCCTTATTCCAATAGTAGTCTAAACCTATTTCGCCTATGGCTACAACCTTTTTACTGCATTTGCATAGGGCTTCTATTTGTTTTACTGCTTCATCGCAATTTTCTACTAAATCATTTGGTGATATTCCACAAGTTGCATACATCCAGTCGTTCTTTTCTGCTATTTGAATTGCTTTTGCTGATGACTCTATGCTATAGCCTGCAACTACTAGCTTTGTTATTCCCGCTTCTTTAATTTTTTCTAAAATTTCTTCTCTGTCAGCGTCAAATTTTTCATCATTATAATGTGCATGCGAATCAAAAAATTCCATAAATTTACCTCTTAGTTTCTAAGGGACAGGCTTTTAAACCTGTCCCCGTTTAATTTATATTACTCATATTCAACTACAACATATACAACTGCATTTTCTTTTGAATGTGAAATAGAAATATCTATATCTTTTATTCTTTCTAAAAAATTTACATTATGAAATACTATGTATGGTCTGCCATTAGGTTTGTTTAGTATCTCTGCATTTTGCCACTCCACTTCATATTTGTCTTGCAAAAGAGGAGATATAGCCTTATATATTGCTTCTTTTGCAGCAAATCTTGCAGCGTAGTGCTGATATTTCGCATTTTTCTTGCTTTCGCAATAGTCTATTTCTTTTTGTGTGTATATTTTTCTTATAAATGTTTCTCCGCTGTTTTTCTATTGCTTCTTTTATTCTTGGTATTTCTGTAATGTCTGTTCCACAAGATAATTTCATAATTTTCTCCCTTATAATTTCTTTTATCTATATCATTTTTCAAAGTAATATAGATTTAAATCTTCTGCTAAATGCCATGTTCCAATGAAATCTATTATTAGATTATTGTCTAGTATAATACTTGGTTTTAATGCCACATTTCCTACAGCATTTAAGCTTCCCCACACATTTCCTTTTTTTACACTACAAAATCCATATTCGTTCTGTTCCTTTGCATCATCATATATATATTCTACTACAAGCTCTCCTTTTGCGTTTTTATAACCATATTTACCATCTTTCTTGCTTAAGAATAGTGTGTGATTTGCAAAGAAATCTTTTTCTTCCTTCTCCTCAAATTTAAAGTTGTAATATTTTTGTTCATTTCCTATTCTTATATAAATATATCCTTTTTCTGTATTTACATTTGATACTATTCCTGTTAATTTTAAGCTTATATCTTTGTCGTATATTTCTGTTGTGGTGCTGTCTTTATCAGCTTCAATAAAATCTGTATCTTTTCTCTGTTTTATATATTCATAATCAAAGTTTAGAACTATTTTATTAGTTCCATCTATTACACCATATTTACCATCTTTTTTAGCAATAAAGTTATTATTTCCTATTGACTTTATCTCTTGATATTCAAATGGTATTTTTTCATTTTTGTCAATTGTTAAAACTCCTACTGTGTCTCCTCTTCTTAATACTAAGTTCTCTCCATCAATTTGTATGCAATCATCAAAATCACTATCTAGCACGGTTTCTTTATTTTCATTGATGATTTTAAGTGTTCCGTTTTCTTTTACAACATGCATTCCGTTACCTGAAGCACTTTTTATTTCATCATAAATTGTATCTAAAACTACCTTTTTATCAGTTCCAATTAATCCTTGTTTATTATTCTCATTTACTACAATATAGCCATTTGAATAGTCTTCTCCAAAAGCTCTTATTTCTTTATATTCTGCTGGTACTATAATATCCCCTACATTACTTGCAAGTCCTTTTTTATCTCCATCCACAATAATCAAGCTATTTTTAGTACCTTTTAAAGAGTATATGTCATCATACTTCGTATCTAGTATTTTTGCTCCGTGCAAAATTAATTAACCCATATTTTCCATCTTTTTTTACTTTTAATACATTCTCTTCATACCAAAGAATTTGTGCAGAATTATAATTATCTATTGCCTCTACTAAATCGTAATCTGTAAATAATTCTTCTGCATTTTTATTAAATACCTTCGTTTTATAAGTTCCGCTCTTCTAAATTTGCATCTACTGTTGTTATAAACACATCTTTTGCGGAATTTGGAACTATTATCATTTCCTCATATTCAAAGGGAATTACCTCTGCCCCTGTAGAATTTATAACACCCCATTTTCCATTTTGATAAGCTGAAAAATAATATGTTTGTGCTGTAATTTTTTCTTCCTGTTTTGGGTCTAAAAGCATTTTAATTGATATAACTATCATAACTAATACGGCTATAGCAATTATTACTCCAAATACTTTTTTCATGTTCAATTTTCTTTCGCTATTATATCTTCTTCCATTTTTCATAAGCCAAAACCTCCCTACGCTTCCTATGTTATCATATTTATTTTTAAAATACAACAAAATTATAAATTTTTGTGTTATAATTACGTTACTGGCTAATAGCTTTAGTAAATTTAATAGACGAAATATAGAATTTTGCAGGTGAAACGAGGTGTTTTTTGCACACCTTTGGAGCAGGTTAAAAACCTGTTCCAAAGGTAATTGGAACATAGGTGGCTTCGCCACTTTATGGAGAACGCGCTTTGCTTGTTCTCCGCTACAACGTTTGCAATATAATTCGTAGCGGAGCACTTTGTGCTCCATAAAAGGTGCAATTTTTCCTATGCAACAAAAAATAGCGAAGCGTCCGCAGTGGAACCGAAAAATTGCTATATTTCGTCTAGTATTGCAAACTATTATCCAGTAACATATTTACGTTTGATGCAAACGAGGAGGAAAGAATTATGTACGAATACGATTTTACTATACAATACGTGGACATTAACACAAATAATCAATTAAGCGATTACGGCTTATTAAAATATTTACAGGAAATTGCATGCTTGCACGCAGATTCACGTGGATTTGGATTAAATAATACTCCCCAAAATAGGCTCGCATGGATTATTTTAAATTGGAAAATAGAATTCGTTTCAAGACCCGGCTGGAATACAAAGCTACATATAAAAACATGGGCGTCGAAAATAGATAATATCTCCTGCTATCGTGATTTTGAAGTTACAGATGAACATGGCAAAAAAGTAGCTATTGCAAGTTCTAAATGGGTACTGCTTAATATAGATACACACCACATTACAAAAATAACTTCAGAAATAAAAGCTGCATTTGAACCAATTTGTACATCTGTTTTTGAAAAAATAAGCGAAAAAATAACAGAGCCAGACTCTTTCGAGACTAGCTTTGAATATACCATTTTAAAAAGAGATATTGATACAAACCAGCATTTAAACAACCTAAATTATATTATGCTCGCAAAGGAAGCCTTGCCTCAAAAAACCAGTTTTACAAGCATAGAAGTAATATACAAGCACCAATGCGTACTTGGAGATAAAGTCAGGTTTATGTGCCACGCAGAAAACGGTGAATACGTAATTGCTGTAAAAAATGCCGATAATAACGTGCTTCATGCAATAATTAGGCTATCATAAAACCACTGTAATTCATAGTACCCTATATAGTATTTGTTTTGAAACGCCGCGTAAGCGACCAAAGTTTAGCCGTAGCGAATGCGAAGGCTACAAACGAAGCGAAGCGAAGTGCGAGTGGAGCAACCATCCTATATTAAAACAGGAAGGTTGCGACACACAAGGCGTAAAAAACAAATACTATATAGGGTACTTCTTTGTAATAATTCAAATGTCTCATCCTAGTTTTGCAACAATAACCGTCATATCATCCTTTGGTAAACCATAATCGTAATCTATTGCCTCTTGCAAGATTATATCTGCCATCTTTTTTACATTGTCAGTTTGCATCTCTTGCAGAAATTCCTTAAATGCTTCTTCCTTATTTACAGCTTCTTTATTAGCTTCTAAAATTCCATCTGTGCACATAACAACAATGTCACCTTTTTTTAAATCTGTATCAAAAACTACTGAATCAATATTGCTTAAAATTCCTGTTGGGAGTGATATTGCATGAATTAGTTTTACTTCTTTTCCACGTTTTATATATGTTGGGCATGCATAGTTTTTTAATACTTCCAATGTTCCTGTGTATAAGTCAAATATAGATATATCTAAACTTGCAAATGTTTCATTTTTTGCCTTCATTGATATAGATGTATTGATTAGCTCTGCCCCCGCTTCTTTTTCAAAGCCTGCACTCATCAGCCTTTTGATCATTTTTATAACAGCAGAGCTTGTCTTGTTTGCTTCTTTTCCAGAGCCCATTCCATCTGATAGAGCAAGCAGTAGTTTCCCATCTTCCATTTTTAGTCTTAGCATGCTATCTCCACTTATTTCTGAGTCTTGCATCTTTTGCCCTGCTTGTGCTACAGTAATTTTGAATTTATCCTCTGACCAATAAGTTTGCAAGTCTTCTTTTTGATTTTGTAGCACCATCTTTTCTCCAAATACCTTACCTAAAACTTCCTCTACCTTTTGAAATTTGTTTGCTTGGTCTAATAGGCTTTCGTCTTGCTTTATATATAAGTTTACTTGTGTTTTTCCATTTTTTTGTTTGGTTATATCTATATCATATACATCTATGTTCTTTTGTAGCAGTAGTATTTCTATTTCTTCTTTTTCTTTTTCAAAACCTTTTTCACTTTTTTTGCTAATCTTCTCAGCTATATTGTTAATTGCTTTTGATACACCCTCTAGCCCTCTAGATATGTTATTGTTATTATCTTGTAATTGCTTTTCCCACACAAAATCATGCTTGCTTGCGTTGTTTATAATTTTCACAACTTGCATAACATCATCTTCCATACCCACTATATAGCTATTATGCTTTTCAAAAATGTCATAAATATCTTGTGTATATACTTCGCCTTTATTCTGCAAAATGCCACATATTTCGTCCAAAATTCCATTATCTTCATTTACAATATCTGCATATAAAACATTATTTTTAATACCTTCCATTGCATCTATAATGTCATCTTTTTGAATTTCATTATATTCTGCTGTAGTTGCAGCTACCTCTTTATATGATTTTGATATTTCTGAAATTGTCTCTGATACGCTATTTAATTTATATACTGTATCTTCATTTTCTTCTAGCATTCTTTCTTTTGATATAGGTAATAGCTTGGTTTTTCCAACCAAATCTGTAATATTAATGTCTATATTTTTTGGTACTAATAATAAACCAATAGATGCTACTAAAATTTCTTTTAGGTGTATTATTGCAACAACATTTCCATTTGCAACAAATGTTAAAGCTATTGTTCCTGCTAAAAAGCCCACAATTACTCCTATTTTACCGAATCTATTTAGTATGCCAGCTATCATTCCGTGATACTGCAAAAGCTGCAATTAGCATTGGGTCTCCTCTGCCAATTATCCCAAGTACCATTCCTATTGTTATACCACCAGTAGCCCCTACTAGTATGCCATTTTTCCATCCTAATACCAGTACAATTAAAATACATGCAATATTTCTTATTGAAAATCCATATATAGTAAAATTTCCAATTGCCGATACTCCAATTGCAAGCAATAAACTTGCTCCCATTACTTCTTCTATCGTAAAAGCTGTTTTTTCTCCGATAATCTTTTACTACCGTAATTGAGTTGGTAAAAATTTTGTAGAAAATATATGTTACAACCGTAAATAGTATGCTTGTTAGCAAATCATATACATAAAATGTTTTAAACATCAGTCCCATAGCTTGTACTAAAAATGTTGATATTATCAGATGCGGGCCAAGCTTTCTTTTTTCGTTTCTTATCATATTTTCATATTTTGGCCTATATGCAAGCGAGAAAGCTATAAACACAAGTGATGTAAGTATATATGTTAGAAGTCCTTGTCTGCCTTGTCCTACAGCTGTTCCTGCAAGACAAGCTATATATAAAGCTCCTACTGGCATTTTGCAGCTACATGTTGCAGCAAGCAGGCTTAAGCCAAATGGTGAAATAGTATCACCAAAGCTTATCATTGATGCACCAAAACATATTATGTAATAAATTATATTTCTCAATTTAAATATTTCTTTTATTCTGCTTATTATTATTTCTTTTTTATTAGAACTTGGTTTTGTTTCTTCAACCTCGTCTTCAATTTCCACATTTATATTTTGAAACATTTTTCTCGCCACCTTTTTTATTTGTATTTACGTATGTATTTTAGTATATTCTCGTGTTTATTTTTTGTCATTTCTTGTAGTGTAAATACAAAAAGTTTTCTACATATTGTCCTAGGTTTGCTTAAAAATTTTTCTTTTGTCTTATATTATGTATGTTATTTTATTATATTTTAGTGAAAATTGCAATAGATTTGGGAAAAAACAGGGACAGGATTAATCCTGCCCCTTAACTATTTAGTTTAGTTGTTCTTAGGTAGAGCTATCTTTTTAATTAATACAATTCCTCCTACTAAGATTATTGCTGCAAGTGCCCATAACTCATAATGTGGATTGTTTGCAAGTCCTGTTGGTGCAGTTACTGCTATGCTTGTTGTGTCTGAATCTGATTCTGTTTCGTTTTGTGTTAAAGTTTCGCTTATTGGTTCATAGTTTCCGTATACATCTGCCTTGTTCTCATCATACACATTTCTTCTTCCTGCTTCATTTCCTGCTTCAACTATTTCTACAGAGTTATTGTATAATAAATCGTCTTTTCCTCCTATTGTTAATACTCTACTTAATGTTATCTTCATTGCTTCTGTTGCTTGTCCTGGCTCTAACAATTTATATAGTGTATTTCCTATTGGTTTTAATACTGTTAGTCCTGTTGCCCCTCTTATATTGTCTTGTGCTTCTTTGCTTAGTATGCTTAGGTCTACATTTTCAGTTGTCCATCCTGTTTCTACATTTGAATCAAATCCAATATTTTCTGCATATTCATATACTTGTATTGCATTTGTTGTTATGTATTTATGTTGCTCTTGTTCTGTGCCATATGTAGGGTCTCCTTCAAAGTAGTTATACATTGTATCGTAGTCTCCCTCGTTTGATACTTTTATTCTGTATGTTACTTCCATATTTGCACCATTTATTAATTCGTCATCTAGCTCTACATATACATCTCTTGGGTCTTCTATTTTCTTGCCAATGTTGTTTGCAGTATCTACTAGTATAATTCCTTTATTTGTTACTTTTATTGATTCTACTTCTTTTGATATTGTTAATTTTGTTTTTGGTCTTTCTACTAAACCTAAGTTTACATTGCTTCCTGGATTTACAGTCTTAATTCCTATATTCATTGCATCTCTTTCAAGTGTTTCTGGATTTGAATCTGTATCTGCATACATCCATGTATTTGTTATAAGCTCTGTTGGATTAATTCCTGTATTTGTAAGTATAGCTGATTTTGTATATGTTTGGTCTATAGAATAATCCATTACTTGTTTTCTTCTTGCTTTGTTGTCTCTTGCATTTGAGTTGTTATTTCCAAGTGCTTGTGGTGTTGTTGACTTATAGTCTTGTCCACTTAATACTACTATATCATTTGCTTCTGTCTCTCCATATCTAAATCTTACGATATAGTCACCTGGGACGTATTCTCTAAACATGTAGCTTCCAGTCTCTACGTTTTCTTGTCTTGATGTGTTTGCATCATGTAGTTTTCCGTTTCTGTCCATGTATTCTACTTTGCCATTTCCTGTTACTGTTTCTTGCCAAATATATTCGTGTGTTACTCCGCTATCATCTTTTACTAGCTCTATTAACTGTACTACTACATTGTTTTGTAATTCTTCATCATCTTGTCTTATACCGTCTCCTGTTTTTACATTATTTGCACCTGTAGTATTTGCTTTATCCTCAAATACAAATCCTGTCATTGTTCTTATTAAGCTCTTGTCTTCGTAAATGTTTAGTCCTGGTGCTCTATCTGTATCATCTTCAAATGTATCTCTGTATTCGTTCCAGTTTCCTACAGCTACGTTGTTTGGTGCTGAGTTTTCATCTATTAATCCTTCAGGTGTTCTGTAGCCTGTTATTTCTGTAATTATATATTTTTCGCCTGTTCTTACAAAGCCTGCTTCGTCTTTGAAAATCTGGAATCTTACATATACATATACTTCTTCGTTTGCTGCTAATTCTACGTTTCCAAGTGTTGCTGTTGTCATTGTATTATAGCCTGATTGTGCTGAGCCTTGTGACCATGTTACAGATCCGCTATTTCCTTTTGCCGTTTTAGAATACCATGAGTCTATGTAATTATATGTGTTATCGTAGTATAGTTTTAATTCACTTACACTTGCTGCTTTTGATGAATAGTTTTTAACTTTTACTTTGTATGTTACATATACTTCAAGCTCATCTTTTCTTTGTACTACTGGATCGCCTTCATAGTCCTTGTAATCTGCTATTCTAAAGTTATAGTCTGATGAATATAGTGCATGGTTATATACTCTTCCAATGTCTCCACTCTTTGCAGATAAATCTATTGCTGTTTTTTCATCTCTTTGGCTATAGTCGTATGTTGTTTGTTTTCCATTTATAGTTAGTAGCACATCATTTACGTCTGTCATTAAGCCTAAGTTTACTTGTGCTCTTTCCATTAGCCCTAAGTTAATATAACTATAATATCCATCATTTATTGCATCTGAACCTTTGAATTGTATTGTTCTTGCAGTTATTAAAGAATTTGTATAGAAACTATTTTGATTATCTGCTATAGTTACTGTTTTGCCTGAAATTGTCTTTGCTGTTTTTATTACATTAGAAACATGATTATTGTAATTATAATTTAGCTCTATGTTTCCGTTCTTTGCAAGTCCTTTATTTCTATCTCCAGATGTTCCTTTTACTATCTCACTAAACTTAGCGTTTAAATTGTTTCTATCTGTAGCAAGTTCTTGTGCTCCAGAATTTTCTGCTTTAAAGTTTCTGCCAAGTTGAGTATATCCAACTGGGATATATTCTTGTCCTGGATATTCAAAAGTAATTGTGTAGTTGTTATTTGCAAATTGTCTTCTATATACATATTTTCCAGCTGAATTTGTTTTTATTTCTGTTTTGCTATTTTTACTTGCATTGTTAAGTGTTACTTTAACATTTTCAAACTTCATGTCTATATCAGTTAGTTTTCCGTCACGTTCTTCTTGCTTTCCTTCAGGTCCATCTAGCCATACTGTACCACTTATGTCTACTAATGTTAATCTTACTCTGTCGAAGTCGTCGTCATCTTCTTGTCCTTTTACATAGTTTCCATCTTTTCCATTTCCCTCATAAGAATTGTTTACTTTATCGCTTGGGAAATTTGCTGGCTTAGAGTCTACGTCTTCTGTAACAGTTCCAATAATGCTTCCATTATTTGCATATCCATATTTGCTTACTTCTGCTATGTTTACTAGCATTTGGTCTGCAGGTGTATTATTCTTTACTTTTAAGACTATTTGTATGTCTTGATATTTTAGTTCATTTCCATTAAAGCTTCCAATTATACGAGCATTGTTATTTAAATATGATGTTTTTAATACTGTTTTTCCGTTTTCAGTGCTCATGTTCCAGCCATATATTTGATTTATTTTTTGACCGTTTATTTCATAGTTTTTATCAAATTCCATATAGTCTGGCAAATAATCTTTTATTTCTTGAGCTGCTGCGTCTACTAAACCTTCGTTATATACTCGAATTGTATATGTTACTAAGTCTCCTCTTGCAACATCTACTGGGTCTTTCGAATGGTTATATTTTGCTGTTGTAGCAGATCCGTTTTTTAGGTTTGTTAAATCTGTTTGTGGAACTCTACTTGCTGCATTTGTTCCATAGTTTACTGTCATTCCATTGCCAGGTGTTTGTGTTACTTGTTTTCCAGCTTCGTCTACATATGTAACACCTGTAATATATTTACGAAGTGATAGGTCTATTAGAACATTTTTAATAGTAAAACTTTTACTTGTTTTTGTTACTGCTCCTGCTACTATTATCTCTTTATATGGAGTTGGCACCGTTTCTTCTCTTACAGAATATGTTATTTCATTTCCATTTGTGTCATATTTTTGTATGTCTTTAAATGTGCCTCTCCAGCTGTTGTCTGCATTTAATGTTAGTTTGTTTGTTGTGTCTCTACCATTCATTCTTAATATTGCAACTATGTTTTGTGATCTTAAGGAAGTGTTTCCACCATCTATCCATTGTTTTTCTACTGGAACACTTATTACTTGTGTATTTGTTACAGTTTTCACTTCGTTTGAATTATCAACAACTTTTGATACATAGTTTGAAGGAGTATTTTCCTCTGTAACTGTATATTTTACAAGTTTTCCGTCTACAGTATATTTGTCTAGATTTGTAAATGTATATTTCCAGTTGTTACCTTGGTTTTGATAATCTGCCAAGTTTAATGTTACACTCCTTGAGTATCCATTATCTCCTGTTAATTTAAGAGTAACATTTTTTCTAAATCCATCTTTTCCACTAGCATCTATCCATGTTTTTGTTACTTTTACTTCTGTTTGTTGAATATTTGTAATAGTAAAGCCTTGTGATGCATTTCCCACTATAACAGATCTATATCCGCTTGGTACACCAGATTCTTCTATAGTATAGGTTTTATCAGGGTCTATGTCCTCAAATGTATATTTCCAGTTGTTAGCTGCATTTAATTTTGCTGTATTTACTGTGGTTCCATTTGCTTTTAATGCAACTGTAATCTCTTTTCTATTATTTGCGTTGTCGTCTCTCCATACTTTTGTAACATCAATTTTTCTTCTTGTATTTGTTACCCTATAGTAGTTTGTAGAAGTACCAGCTGGTGCATACATTGATGATGCTTCGCTGTAACTCTTTCCTATTACCTTTTCATACGTTGCTTCGTATTTGTTTGGCACTTCTTCCGTTACGGTTATACTTTGTGGGTCTCTACCAATCCAACGAAATCTTTGCTCAAACGACCATTTGCATTCAACGCATTGTTTATAAATTTGGACCTTTAAATCTATCCATGCATCAATAGTTTCTTTGCTTGCTCCGTCTGCTGGCATATCATTGAAATCTAGGTTAAGCCAATCGTCAATTGTTGTTCCTCGTCCACCAGGTGTACCCCAAGAAACTCCATTTGCACTACTATGGTTGTACAATTTTGAGTCTGTGCCTGGTATAACTAGATAGTCTCCGTTTTCAAAATTGTCTAAACAGTTAGTTCTTCCATACACCGTATTGTACTTATAAATAGAATCATATCTACTAAATGCAGGATAATAATGTATAACACTGGTGTCCTTTGGTGCTGTTTCCATAGTTACTACTGGGTCTTTTCTATATATTGTAATTGGGTCATCTGCCCAGTCATCATAGCCAATTCTACCACCGTTCCACCAGCCACTTAAAGTGTCTCCAGAATTAGCAAGTTTATCTTTCAATTCTGATAATGATAAATTAGCATCATCATTATATTTGTATACTAGATTCTTAAGTGATGTTCTAAAGGTATTTAATTGTTCTTGTGTTGCCGTAGCACGTTTTCCTATCGTAATACTATTTACTCTTGGATAATTATCACTTATGTCATTTATGTTAAATGTTATAGAAGATGGTCTATCTGTGCTATTATTGTCTTCCCATTTCTTGTATACAACAATATATGAACTATATTCTGGTACCGGTGTTGGCGTTGGTGTTGGTGTTGAATCACTTGATGGTGGTGGTGTTGGTCCACTACTTGGAGTGTGGCTGTTAGTTATTGTTGTACCACTAACAGATGATGTATATCCATCTGGTACTGAATCTTCTGACACGGTCCATACACCTGTGCCTACTGATATTCCCCAGTTGCTTTCAATTTGTGCAACAGTAGCACTATCAATTGTCCAGCTCCAGCTTGGTCCGCTTAGTGAACCAGAATTAACAAGTCCACCATTTAAGTATAAGCTAAAGGATATACTAGATGGTCTAATTCCGTCTGCATCATTTCCGTCATCCCATATTTTTGATATAGTAACAGATCCCGGTGCTCCTGTTGGTATTGGTGTTGGGGTTGGTGTTTGCGTTGGAATTGGGCCAACACTTACACTTACTTTTGCTAAAGGTTGGCTGGTAACTATTTGTTCTTCAATATCCCATGATTGTCCACATTTGACAGGGAAATTCTGTTGTGTTCCTGTTTTATCTACCCATGTTTTTGTAGTTTCGTTTAGGCAAGTTGCAGTATTCCTATGAGCAGGGCATAGAGGACTTCCGTCTCGTTTTTTTGCACATGTAGTTAAATTATATGTAGTTCTTGTTGCAGAATCTCTCCCACATGGGTGATTTGCGGAGCACTGTGCATTTTTTCCACAAACTACCACAGATTTGTCAGGGTTTCCTCCATTATAATACCTAATATTATATTCTGTTCCACATGTATATGTCCTTGTAGTAGTGGATACAATTGCATATCCGCTACACCATTTTCCTCCTGCAGTTACACCGCAGTTTAAATTTTCGTGTTCTGGACAAAACCATGTACCATGCTGTTCAGGAAGTACATATTGCCCATTATAATAAGTGATTGTGCCTGTGTACTCCGGATTATTGGGATTACTGTAATATTCTACTGCCTCGTCATATAAAGTGCCACTACCTAAACTACCTCCTGCCCAAATTGCAGCTTGTATCTCACTATGGCTACCATGTGCTACAATGTATGCAGTATACTTATCTAAGCTTGACGAACCTCCTGAATTATAATATGCTGTATAATTCTGTGGAAAAGGAATGCTTTGGTCTACGCAGTACCAATCTCCGCCGCCAAAAACATCGCTAAATGTTACTGGTATACCTGATAAGCTATTAGCCCCTAAGGATACTTCTGTTCCGCTTAAAATTCTGCTAACAAATACTGTGGCATTTGCAGAACCACAAATAGTTAATACTCCCATAAGCACAACTAATGCTAGCAATAATTTCTTTTTAACTTTCATTTTATTTTCTCCTTCCTTTTAATCTCTTTTTAGGACTTTTTTATTTATCATATGTACTCCTACTGCAACCATAATTGTTATTACAATTGCAAGTGTTATATATAATACTTCTGTTCCTGTTCTTATTCCGATTAATAGGTTTGCCTCTGATATATCGTCTTCTCCGTTTGCTTTGTTTGCGGGAGATGAATCTATGTCTTTTATGTTTTCACTATTTTCTGTCTCTGCTATTTCTGCTATGTTTGTAACTACTCCTACATTTTCTCCATTTACATTTTTCCTTAATATTAGTGTAATGGTTTTTTCCTCTCCTGGCTTGATGCTTATATCTTTTAACTCTGTATTTACTAAATTTCCATTCGAGTCTTGTAGCCATGTTCTATTTAGGTCTGTACTAAATGTCATGTCTTTTGGCATGTAGTCTATAATTTTCTTTACTTTTCCTTCTAGCTCTCCTTCGTTCTTTACTGTTATGTTATATTCAACTAAAATTGTAGTTCCATCTATATATTTTGCGTTTATATCTAATTTTGCATAGTTGTTTTTATAATCATAAGCTTTTGTTCCTTCGCTGTTTTGTACTATTACTTTGCTTACTGTTTTTGTTAAAGACATATCAAATTTTGGTGTTATTATTAAACCTATATTAATATTTAAGGTATCTTTGTTAACTGTAAATACGTCTGTTAAGGCTTTTCCTTCTTCATTAGATATTGCACTTGAGTTTACTTCTAGCTCTCCTGTTTTACGGTAGTCTGTAACTTTGTATTTACCTGCCTCATATTCGTAAATTATTTGGTATTCGCCTTTTTCTATATTTGTAAATGTATACTTTCCTGTATGGTCTGTCTTAACTTGTTTTATTGTTTCATTATCTTTAACTAATTTTGCAGTTATATTATCTAGAACTCTTTCTGTTGCTTGCATAATACCATCTTTGTTTTCATCAAGCCATGCTGTACCGCTTACTTCGTAAGTTTTTTCTTCATCCTCAGTTGGTGTAGGCTCTGGTGTTTCCGTAGGCGTAGGCTCTACACTTGCTGTAGGTGTTGGTGTGGCAGTTGTTTCTGTAGTTGGTGTTGGTACGGTGCTTGCTGTTGGTGTTGGTGTAGCAGTTGCTGTTGGTGTTGGAGTTGTTTTGCCATAGTTTTCATTTTCAATTGCAACATTCCATTTAAATTCTTCCTCATTTATTTTTGCTATAATTTGAACAGTCCTTGTTTTTTCTGTGCTTGGGATGTTTAGATTATCGTCAACTTTTGCACCAATTGCTAATATATAGCTTTCTCCCACTTCAAGTTCTTCCTGTGGTGCTACTTTAATTTCTTGGAGTCTTGCATTTATACGTTTTGTATTGCCTTTCTTTCCATATTCCAAAGTTTGTGTGTTTAGTTCATTAGGTATATTTGCTTCTATATAAACTTTTGTTGCCTTTCCTCCAGTATTTTTTACTTCAATTCTAAAGTTAAGAATACCGCTTCTCCCATGTTTCTGTTTTTACTATATCTACATGCTCTTTTACAATTTCAAATTCTACAGAATTTGAATATATTTCTTTACTATATCCATCATAAGTTACTAATGCTTTATTACTAATTTGTTTTTTGTATTCATTGTCTTTTAAATTGTCAACTTTTACATTTATTGCTACATACATGCTTTTTTCAAAATTTGTATCTCCTATGTTGCATGTTACTAATCTATTGTTTGCACTATATTCTACAGAATTTTCAATTTTTTCATCATCTACATACAACTCTGCACTACTAAAAGTAACTCCTTCTGGCAAGAAATCTTTTACCACCAAGTTTTTTATAGTTTCTGCTTTTAAATCGCCAGTTTCTTCATCTTCTTCATATAATAAGTTGTCTTCATTTCCATATATGTTTACAAAATATGTATATTCATATCCCTCTAATATTTCAGCCTCTTCATTATATAACGATTGCATTGAAATTCCAACCTTTGGCTTTGCTTCTGTCTGTGTTTCTTCTCCATTAGCTACTGTTCCTGTTTCTTGTTCTGTTTGTTCATTTGTATTTGGCTGTGTACTTGTTGTTTCATTTTCATTTGTATCATTTGTTGTGGTTGGCTCTGTAGTTTCTGGCTCTACTCCAACTATTACTTCTGGCACTACTGTGTTTGCTTCTAGTGTTGAGGTTAAAGCTGTTTGTGCTTTGCTTCCTTCTACATACGCTACTATTTCTCCTTCTCCAGCTTCTTCCTTGTTAGTTAGTTTTGCACCTAATACTAAAGTTGTTCCGTTTCCGTTTACTATGCCATTAAATTTTGTTTGTGTTCCTTCTAAGTCTACTTTTACTGCTTTATTTTCTCCTACTGTTCCTTTTGTTACCTTTGTTACTTTCAATTCGTCTTCAAATAATATATTTGTGTTTTCTATTTCTACATCTTCTACAAAGCTTGGGAAACTTACTATTACTGTTGGGTTGCTATATAGTTTTGAATCCTCTTTATTGTTTCCAAGTTCTACTTTTAATTCTATCTTTTCCTCTTTATTTCTAATTTCCTCTTTGTTGCTCTCTAGCTTTAAATGGCTTTCTGGCTCTTTTAATGATATTTTCTCTTCTGTTTCCATATCATTTACAAGTCTTTTGTTTACAAGCTCTACAAAGCTTTCTGCTTCTTCTTTGCTATATGGAAGGTCTGCTCTTATTGCTTTTGTATGTTCTATCTCTAATTCGCCTTTTCCAAATGCTTTGCTTATGCTTACTATAACTTCTCCGTATTTTTCGTTATATTCTACTATATAGTTTCCATCTTGTGCTTCTAAAGAGCTGTCTATTGTTGCTATTAGTTCTCCTGCTTCATTTGTAATTGTTATTGCACCGTTTCTTCCTAAAACTCTTTCAAAGTCATCTTTATTTATTTTTATAGCTTTATAGTATGTATAATATATATCTCCTATTTTTGTAGTAAACTCTTTTTTCTCTGCATTTAAAAAGACTTCTTCCTTTGGCTCTATAACAGTTTCTTTTAATAATTCCCTATCTGTTATGGTTACTACGTCTTTTACATTATATTCAGTTTCATATGCTCTTTTGTTGCTATTGTAGTTTGCATACATTTTTGCCTTGCTTATTTCGTTTAAGCTTTCCTCACTACTAATAACTGGAGGCTCTTCCTTGCCTTCAGTGTATTCCAATTCATTTGCAATTACGCTATTGCCTATCAAACATAGGTTACCCGCTGTCAGTGCTACTACTAAAGCACTTGCTAAAATCTTCTCCCATATTTTGCTTCGCATAATCTTCCTCCTAAATTTTATATATTATTTATAATTTTACCTTTTAAGCATAATGTCATAACATTATTATATACGTTTTATGTAAATTTTTCAAGTCTTTTTTGCATTTTTAGCTAAAAAAATACTTTTTTAATAATAATATAACTAAATACTAGATTTTAGTTATAATTATTCTACTTTATTTTGACATTTAAATTGTAGTTTCGTCAATACCCCTTTTTCTGCCTTTTTTATATGTGCTTACGGATGCTCATTTCAAGAGAATTATTACATTTATATTACATTTTTGTAACATATGTTTTTATTTTCTTCATATAATTATAGTATGAACATAGGTGAGCCAAAAGGGACACACCTCGGTCTCGGAATGTCCCCAGTTTGGCTCACGCCAAGCATTTGAGTCAATTTTTCCTATACAATAAAAAATGGTGGTGATAGATTAAATGGATAAAGATTTTTCTGATATGATGAATAAATTTTCAGATATGATGGGAGATTTTAGAACAAATTCTAATTCAACTCAAAGTCAGAGTAATTATATGAATGGCCAGAATAATAATTCATTTAATTTCGATATAAATACTTTTATAAAGCTTAAATCCGTAATGGATAAGATGAACTCTAGCCCCGATCCTAGAGGAAATTTGCTAAGGTCCTTGAAACCTTATTTAAGAGAAAATAGGCAAGCTAAGGCGGACCAGTATATTAATCTTTTTAGTATGGGTAAAGTAATGGAAGCACTTAGACAAACTGGTGGTGATGGTAAGTGACATTAGGTGACGAAAGCAAATTAGAACCAATGGCACAAGAAAACAGACAGTCTAGGGACTTGCCTGTTTTCGAAATTTTTGGTATTCAATTACATAATGATGATTTGCTTATTCTTGGTTTATTGTTTTTTCTTTATAGCCAGGATGTGCATGATGATGAGTTGTTTTTGGTTTTGCTTTTGCTATTAATAACATAAACCAAGGGACAGGTTTGCAAACCTGTCCCTAATTTGTTTTCATTTCGTTCTATTCTAAAATAATTTTATCTTCATCAACATATGCAAAGGTTTTTGGTGTCTCTGTATCCTCTTTTTCTATTTCTTTTACAATGTTTGCTATTCTAAGTTGCGGGCATTCTATGCTAGCTGATGTAATTATTGCTTTTTTATTTCCTTTTGCTCCTGCATGTGCTACTCCTCGTAGCACCCCTACAACTGCTATATTTTCTCCTGCAACTACTTCTGCTCCGCCGTTTAAGTCACCCATTAGAACTATGCTTCCTTCGTATTCCAATCTTTGTCCTGAGCGAAGTGCACCTTTATAAAACATTGTATCAGAGTTTTGAATCTCTCTTTCAAATGTTCTTTTAATAGAAGATAGTCCCATTCCTTTTGGGCTGTCTATATCTACATCTACATTTATAGCATCTTTTATTATTTTTTCTACTTCCTCTATTTCTTTGTTTTTTAAAATTTTTCCAGTTACTAGAATTGGTGTTTTTTCTTCTCCATATATCTTCTTTAGTTCTGGCATTTTTTTCTTTAGTTCTTTTACTATTTCTTCATTTGAGGCTTGTTCACCAATTTTTATATTGATTTGGTCTTTTTTCTGTTGAATTGTTATTGCTTGTTTTTTCATTTTTGCCTCCTTTTTTTCTAGGACTAGTTAAACCCCAGCCCTTTTTTTATCTTAATTCTTCTACATATCCAGTTGCTGTCATGTCTTCTCTTATCCCATTCATGTTCATTCCAAAATATTCGCCTATGATGTCTCTTGCTACTTCTGATGTATAATAACCATGTCCTCCATTTTCTACTAGAACTACTACTGCTATTTCTGGGTCATAATATGGTGCAAATCCAACGAACCAAGCGTTTATGTCTCCTGTATTGCTTTCTGTTGATCCTGTTTTTCCGCCCACCTCTATGTTAAAGTTCATAAATACTGAGCTTGCTGTTCCTCCTGTCTCTGTTGTTACCGATTTCATTCCTTCTAATATTTCATCTATGTTTTGCTTTTGTATTGTTAGCTCTCCTTCTTCGTCTTTTGGTATCCCTAGTTTTTCATTTAAAAATTCAATTAAGTCACTTCTTCCTACTTCTGTGCCATCAGCTCTTATAATGCTTTTTATTAAAGTTGGTCTTACTATTTTTTGACCATTTGTTAATATACTTATATATCTCGCTATTTGTATTGGCGAATAATCATTGTCACTTTGTCCTATTGCAGCATTTAATGTGTCTCCTTGGTACCACTCTCTATCATTTTTTGCTGCATTTGTTTCTCCTGCAACTGTTCCAGAGGTTTCCCCAGGAAGCTCTATTCCCGTTTTTTGTCCTAGCCTGTATAATTTAGCATATCTTTCTAATGTTGCAGGTCCTATTCTGTTTCCAACTTCATAGAAAAAATAGTTGCAGGATTTTTTTATTGCATCTGATACATTTACCCATCTATGGCCATATCCGTAGTCATTATATATCCAGCATCTTGGTTGATGCCCATATGGATAAATTCCTGAATCATAGATTTCCTCTTCTGTTGTTATTGCTCCGGTTTCTAAGCCAGCTGTTGCAGTTACCATTTTAAATATAGAGCCTGGTGCATATGCTCCTTGTACAGCTCTATTAAATAAGCTGTTTCCCTCTATATATTCATTCCATTTTGCTGTGCTTATTCCTCCTATAAATTGCTGTGGCTCAAAATCTGGGCAACTTACTAAACTTAATACTTCCCCTGTTTTTACGTTCATTACTACCGCAGCTCCGCCTTTGGCTTCGTAACTTCTGCCAAAATCTCCGCTTCGTATTTTTTCAATATTCGATTTTAATGCGTTTTGCGTTATTCTTTGAAGATTTGCGTCTATTGTAAGAACTATATCTGCTCCGCTTATTGCTTCTTCTGTTACATATTCACCTGTAGCAACTCCATTTACTGTCATATCTATTTGCTTTGTTCCATTTTGACCTCTTAAATACTCTTCTAACGAATATTCTAAACCAGCTTGTCCAACTAAATCGCTTTGTTCATAGCCTTGATCTTTTCTTTCATTGTATTCACTTTCTGAAATTGGTCCAATGTATCCTAAAATATGTGAAGCAACGTCTCCTAGTAGATAGTTACGTACGGGTTCTTGTGTCATACTTGCACCAGGGAAATCCGAGC
Source organism: uncultured Clostridiaceae bacterium (assembly GCA_947167695.1). Taxonomy (GTDB): domain Bacteria; phylum Bacillota; class Clostridia; order TANB77; family CAG-508; genus UMGS1754. Next base: position 11,803 of record CAMVIX010000010.1, on the reverse strand, counting down.
CTCTTTCGCCTATCTCATTTATGCTTGCATTTGAGATTGCTTTTGCTATTGTTACCGGTCTTGTTGTGCTATAACCATTTTCTGATATTTCATATCTTACAACTAATATTTTGCGTATTTCTTCTGGGTTTTCCTGCATTATTTTATATTTTTCTTTTAGCTTAAAGAAAGCATCTTCTGCATTTGCTTCTTGTGGAATTTCGTACTCTGTTTTAAACTCAGCTATTCTTTCTTCTGTTGAATACGTAAATGCATACGGATTTATTGTTATTGGAAAATTGTCTTCATATTTGTCTCCATTTTTTTCTAGTACGTTAATCATACCTAGTATCGCATTATTTAAGGTATCATTTTCTATCTTAGTTTTATATAATTCTAATTTTGTAGAAATTGTTGTGCCTGCTAAAACGCTTCCTGTCCTATCTAAGAAAGACCCTCGTGCCGCCTGAAGCGTGCTCTCTCTTGATAATCTCGTGTTTGAGCGTTCCCTATACTCTTCCCCATGTATTATTTGAAGATTAAACAATTGTAAGACGAGTATAATACCCACAGTATATACAAGTACAGTTAATATATTAAATCTTATTTTGCTTCTTTCGCTTTTGTTATCAGCTCGTCTCAATTTTTCACCTTCTTTTTTTACATATTTTTCATTCTAGGCAATTTATTATTAAAAATACCTTGTTAATATATTAGACCTTTTAAAAATATCTTCTATCTTGTAGCCAACCCATCTTGTAAATGGATATATAATTATAATTATCATTGAATTGTATAGTCCTTCAATTATCGCTATTTTTGCTATTGCTAAAATTTCAAATTCCATTTTATACATTAGCACTAAAAAAATGTAATTTATAATTTCATAAAAAAAAGTTGTAGCTATGCACATTAATATTATTGTAATCTTGCTGTCTTTGGAAAAGTTTTTGTCTAGATATCCTCCTGCAAACCCCACTGTTCCAAGTAGAATCCCGGAAATCCCTATTTGTCTTCCCATGAATATATCTAAAAGCAATCCAAATACTATTCCAAGTGCGCTTCCTACTCTTCTTCCAGCGTATAGTCCTATATATAGGACCAAAATTATAAATACATTTGGCTTTATCCCTGCTATTGTAAACCAGCTAAATAAGTTTGATTGTATAAAATATGAAATTAGAAATAAGAAAAATAATAAGATTATAGATAGTGCCTTTTTCATTATTCACCTTTCTTAATTACAAGTACAGTTTCAATTTTATCAAAATTTACAGCTGCTTTAATTATTGCATATCTATTTGTTATATTTTTTGTGTTTACTATTTCAGTTATTGTTCCTATGTGTATTCCCTTTTCATATAGGCCACCCATTCCTGATGTTTCTACACTATCTCCCTGCACTAATGTTGCTTCTGCTGGAATAAATGTTGCTTTTAAATTTTTCTTATCTTCTAGAGTTCCTTTTAGCAAAATTCCATCTCTTGATGTGCTTATTGCCCCACTTACCGTACTTGCAGAATCTACTATTGTTTGTACCTTTGCAGTGTGTTCCGTAACTGATATTGTATGTCCCACTAGGCCCTCTTGTGATATTACAGTCATATTCTCTGTTATTCCATCTTTTGAGCCTATGTTTATTACTAACATTCTACTTAAATTACTTATATCTCTGTTTATTACATTTGCAGGTATTGTACTAAATTCTGTATATTTTTCAGTCATTTTCATATATTCTTTAAGGCTTGAATTTTCTGCTTTTATTACCTCTAATTCACGAAGCGACTCTTCTAATTGCTTATTTTTCTCTTTTAATTCCTTGTTTTCAGCTTGTAAATTATTTATATTGGTGAAAAAGCTATCGTTTCCTGCCATTCTATTTTTCAAATATGTCAAACCATTTTGAATCGGCATAACAAGCATAGAGAATGCATTTTCTACGCCACTTATGTTTTCCATATTTAAATTAGATACAGTTACTAATATAATTAGCAATATAATAGTAATTATAATCCCGCAGGATTCCTCTACTTTTCTTTTTTCTCATTTTATCTTCTCTTTCTTGCATTAATTAAAACACTTTTTAATCTTTCTAAATCTTCTAGTGTTTTTCCTGTTCCTTTTACTACACAGTCTAATGGATCTTCTGCAATATATACTGGCATTCCTGTTCTTAGTGCTAGCAGTTTGTCTATATTCTTAATTAGTGCTCCTCCTCCTGCTAATACTATTCCTTTTTCTACGATGTCTGATGCAAGTTCTGGCGGTGTTTTTTCCAAAGTTTGTTTTACACATTCCACAATTTCATTTACAGAATCTTCTATAGCAAGTTGTATTTTTGTTGACGTTACTACTACATTTCTTGGCAATCCTGTTGTTAAGTCTCTTCCTCTTATTTCCATGCTTTCTTCTGCCATTAAGCTTTGAGCACATCCAAGTCTGATTTTTATTTCTTCAGCAGTTGTAGTACCAATTGCAAGGTTCATTTCCTTTCTTATATAGTTTACTATGTCTTCATCAAGCTCATCTCCTGCTGTTCTAATTGAATTGCTTACTACAATTCCTCCTAGTGATATAACTGCTACTTCTGTTGTTCCCCCACCTATATCTACTATAATATTTCCTGTTGGCTCAGCTACTTCTAGCCCTGCTCCTATTGCAGCAGCCATAGGTTCTTCTATTAAGTAAACTTCTCTTGCTCCTGCTCCTAAAATGGATTCTTCAACAGCTCTTTCTTCTACTTCTGTAATACCAGAAGGCACTCCTACTACAACCCTTGGCCTTCCTGCATTATACCTAGTACATACTTTTGAAATAATATTTTTTAGCATTAAACCTGTTGCTGTGTAATCTGCAATTACACCATCTTTTAAAGGTCTTACAGCTTTTATTTCATTTGGAGTTCTGCCAAGCATTTCTTTTGCTTCGTGTCCTGTTGCCAGAATTTCTCCATTTTTTTTGTCTATTGCGACTACTGATGGTTCTCTTAAAATTATGCCCTTTCCTTTTAATGTGACTAAAATATTGGCTGTTCCTAGATCAACGCCAAGGTCCTTTCCACCTAGATTAAATAGTTTCATTGTTTCCACTTTCCTTCCTTTTTGTTATCTTTATAAAATAGGCTTTTGTATTCTCCGTCTCCGATGACTATGTGATCTAGCAAGTTTATTCCTATAATTTCTGCCGCCTCGTATATTCGGTCATTTGTACGATAGTCTCCGTTTACTTGGTGTAGCATCTCCACTTGGGTGGTTATGTACCAATATTATGTTGTTTGCTCCAGCTAAAATTGCTTCTTGGAGTATTTCTTTTGGCTCTAAATATGCAAAGTTTCTTCCTCCAAATGCTATGTCGACTATCTTTATTACAACATTCTTGTTGTTTAGTAATATTACTTTTGCCACTTCCCTTTTTAAGTAACGCATTTCCTCCATTAATAATTTTGCCACATCTTCCCCTGTTTTTATACGTATTTTGTTTGAATTTAATGGCATTGACATCCTTTTTGCTATTTCGCATACTGCCTTTATTTGAATTGCTTTAACTCTTCCTACTCCTTTTATTTTTGTAAGTTCAGCAAGTGGCACTTCTTGCAATTGTCTTAAGTTTTCTATTGAATCATTTTTCAATATTTTTTGAGCAAGCGTTACAGCTGTTTCCTCTTTTGTTCCTGTTTTAATTATTATCGCAAGTAAGTCTGAATTTGATAATGTTTTCTCTCCATAGGTTTCTAGTTTTTCATACGGACGCTCACTAATTGGAAGTTCTTTCATTTTTATTGGCATATTTTCTCCTTAAAATTTGCGCCCCCAGATTTTTCTTACACATTATATATGGTTTTTCACAAATTTTCAATACATTTTCCATAATTTAAGCATTCACTTTTTGAATAATTAGTAGTATAATAATTATATAATATTTTTGCTTGGGGGTAACGCGATTTGAAAATAGAGAAAATTAACGAGAACAAGATTAGAATTATTTTTAATATACAGGATTTAATGGAAAAGAATATAGACTTCCATTCCTTTATGTCCAATCCTATAGAAACGCAAACCTTATTTGCCGATATGTTAGAAACTGCTGAAAGAGATTATGGCTTTGTTACAAAAAATCACCAGCTTTCCATTGATGCTATTGCTACATCTACTCGGTGACTTTATTGTAACAGTTACACGTAGTAATGATATTCCTCAAAAGGCTAAGGTACGTGCAAAAAGAAAGGAAATTAACTTTACTTCACCTTTATTAATTTATTCTTTTTCCTCTTTTGATGATGTAATAAGCTTTTGTAAATTTGCCAAATTGAATTTAATGAAGCTTAAAATCGTTTTCGATAAAAATATTTCGATATACGAATATAAAAATATTTATTACATAGTTTTTAAAAATGTTTTATCTAATCTAGAAAAAGTAAAAAAATTCTGCTCTTGTGCTGCAGAATTTGGTACATATGTAGAAAACGCGGATTTGTTTGAATGTAAACTTGTTGAATACGGTAATAAAGTTATGGAAAAGAATGTTATTAGCACAATAAATAAAAAATTTTAGAGTTGAATTTTTAAGCAAAAAAAACAATTTTCTAGATAACTAATATTGGGGCAGGCATTAGCCTGTCCCAATAATTTAACTAATATAAATAATTTTGTGGGTTTTGTGCAACTCCGTTTACACGTATTTCTAAATGTAAGTGTGGTCCTGTTGAATTTCCAGTTGATCCAACTGCTGATATTATTTGTCCTTGTGAAACTTTATCTCCTACCGATACATATATTGCACTGCAATGTGCATAGTATGTTTGGATTCCTTTTCCGTGAGAAATTACTACCAAGTTTCCATATGAACCTCTTTCTCCAGCATAAGTAACTGTTCCTCCTGCTACTGCTTTTACTCCAGTCCCCGTATTTGCAGCTATATCAAGTCCAGTATGCGATCCACTTCCTCTATAACCAAATCTAGAAGTTATTATTCCAGATATTGGCCTAATTAAATTTAAACCTAGCTCAACTTTTGGTCCTGTATTCATATCATATGATGTGTTTACATATGTTACTACTGGTGGAGCGACATAAAGCTTTGAAATTGCTGTATCTGTATCTGTAAATTCTGCTAAATCTGTACTATATTTTTCAATGTATGCTATTTTGTCTTTATTATAGCTTTTTTTATCTTTTAGACCTTCAATTATTTTTTCAGCTTCTTCTTTTGATATTACATAAGCTTTTTCATTTGATTCTTCTGTTACGGCATAATATTTGTAATATGCTGTTCCCGAAGCTTTCACTTTTTCAAATATTTCATCATCATTTGTTTGTGCTTTCTTTTGTAGAAGGCACATTTTATATTCTGGCAACTCATCTATTTGAACAAATGCAACCAGATCTGTATCTCCATTTTTTATATATTCATTTATTCTGTTTTGCAAACCACTTTTGTCATTTGTATATCCTATAAATTCCCCTTTATAGTATACGCTATATGTAGGCTTGTATACAAACGCAATTATTGCTACTATTATTATTACTGATATTGCTAATATGCTGAAAAATTTAATTATAGTTCTCATATGAACCAACATTTTTCTCATAGTATATTTTTTTCTCCTTAATTTTCTTTTTTAAATTTTATCTAATTTGAACTTTTAGAGCAACAAAGTTTTTACCCCGTTTTGACGGTTTATTCATGCTTTACTATAAATTCCTTTATTTTTTTCTTCTTTTCTCCATTTATCTTAAATTCTTGTTTCCGTAAGAATAAATCTGTAATTAATGGTAATAATAATATTACTTTTACTAGAGAAAGGAATGATTTTTATGTCTAATTTAAACCAAAATGAATTGCAAAATTTAAGGCACATTATTGGGATGCAAGGCACTTGTTATGAAAAACTAAATTCGTATGCTTCAAATTGTGTAGATCCACAAATTAAGCAAATGTTTACCAAATCAGCACAAGATGCTTTAAACACAAAAACAAAATTAATGACATTTTTAAATAATTAGGAGGTATAAAAATGGACGAAAAGACAATGGTTAATGATGTTTTATCAAATGTAAAGTCTGAACTTACAACTTACCAAACAGCAATTACCGAAGCTGCAAATCAGGAACTAAGGCAGACAATTCAAACAATACGTAATAGTTCTGAAGCTTTTCAATATGAACTTTTTAAAGTTGCTCAAACAAAGGGATACTACCAACCTGCTGCTACTGCTACGCCAATGGAAATAACTAATGTAAAAAATGAATTTGGGCAATAGAGGTTGCTGGAACATGGGTGAGCCAAAGGGGACACACCTCTCCGAGGAATGTCCACTTTGGCTCACGCCAAGCATTTGAGTCGATTTTTCATTCAATTATTTCTAGTCCTGCGAAGCGTGCCATTAAGCGTTTGTGCCCCGCCTTATCAAAGTCTATGTCTACTTTTATATCATTTCCTTCTGGCTCAAGGCTACTAATTGTGCCTTCTCCGAATTTCTTGTGATAAACTCTTTGTCCTTTTTCATATTTGTTTAAGTCAACATCTTCGTTTTGTTTGTTTAGCGAATTTAAGAAGCTTTCTGCCGTTCTGAATGTAAATCCATTTGGTGTGCTCGCAGCAACTGCTGGCTTTTTTTCTACATCAAATTTATATGTCTTTATATTGCTTCCGTATGTATTTGAGCCTGCTCCATATTTCCAGCTATACCCTAAATCTCTAAAACTTTCTCTTTCTTCTCTTTTATCTTCTATTTCTTCAAAACCATCTAATAATTCATTTGGAATTTCCTTTACAAATCTTGATATTGCATTGCAACTTGTAGAACCAAATATTGTTCTTTGTTTAGCACACGTTAGGAATAGCTTCTGTTTTGCTCTTGTTATTCCCACATAGCAAAGTCTTCTTTCTTCTTCTAGTTCTTTTTGTTCTCCTATTGACTTATATCCTGGGAAAATCCCCTCTTCCATTCCTACTAAAAATACAACTGGAAATTCTAGACCTTTCGCACTATGCAAAGTCATAAGTGTTACAGAATCTTCTGTGTCTTCTACTGAATCTATATCGCTAGATAGTGTTATTCCTTCTAGAAATTCCTCTAAAGAATTATCTGCTTCCTCTTCTTCAAATTCCATAGTTACAGTTAAAAATTCCTCTAAGTTTTCTATTCTATTCTCTGCCTCAATTGTGTTTTCATTTTCTAAGGCTTTTGTATACCCAGTTTTGTTTAATATTTCTTTTACGAGCTCAGATATTCCTAATTTTTCTTTTTCAGCAGATATTTCTTCTATTGTTTGCACAAATTCTCTTGATGATACAAACACCCTATTTAGTCCGAATTCATCTGCTCTTTTTATAACCTCGAACATTGAAATTCCTTGTGTCGCTCCGATTTCTGCAATCTGGTCAAGGCTGGTTTTGCCGATTCCTCGTTTTGGTTCGTTTATTATTCTTTGCAAGCTTAAGTCATCTGCTTTGTTCTGTATAAGTCTTAAATATGCTATAATATCTTTTATTTCTTTTCTTTCATAGAATTTTAGCCCACCTACTATTTTATATGCAATATCTTCCCTTCTTAAAATCTCTTCTATAGCTCTTGATTGTGAGTTCATTCTATATAATACTGCAAAGTCTGAATAGTGGTAATGTTCTTGCCTTTTTAAATGCTCTATCTGTTCTGCTATAAATCTTGCTTCTCCATATTCGTCGTCTCCAACAAATATTTTAGGAAGTGCTCCTTCTTCATTTTGTGTCCATAATTTTTTTTCATATTTTGTTTCGTTATTTTTTATTACATGATTTGCAGCCTTTAGTATATTCCCGGTACAACGGTAATTCTGTTCTAATTTGATTATTTTTGTTCCTGGGAAATCTCTTTCAAAGTTTAGTATATTTGATATATCCGCTCCTCTAAATGAGTATATTCCGTTGATCATTATCTCCGACAACTGTGATGTTTCCATGCTTTGCCGCTAAAAGGGTTACTAATGTAAATTGAGATTTATTGGTGTCTTGATATTCGTCCACTAATACATAATGAAATTTTTCAGAATAGTATTCAAGTGCATCTGGATTTTCCATTAATATTTTTATTGTAAAATTAATGATATCGTCAAAATCTATGGCATTATTTTTCTTTAGTCTTGCCTGATACATTTTATAAATTTCAGCAATTTTTTCTTTTCTAAAGTCTCCATTTGCTCTTGCATAATATTCTTCCGGTTCTAGCATCTCATTTTTTGCATTACTTATTTCTGATAGAACACCTCTATCTGTAAACATTTTGTCATCTATATTTAGTTCTTTCATGCATTGTTTTACAAGTGTCCTTTGGTCTGAGGTATCAAATATGATAAATGATGATTCATAGCCTATTCTTTCTATGTACTTTCTTAAAATTCGTACACATATAGAGTGGAACGTTCCAAGCCACATATCGTTTGTAGCATCTCCAATTAGCTTTTCTACTCTTTCTTTCATTTCTCTTGCTGCTTTATTGGTAAATGTTATGGCTAGTATATTCCATGGCTTTGCCTTGTTTTCTTCTATTATATATGCAATTTTATGTGTTAATACTTTTGTTTTTCCACTGCCTGCACCTGCTATAACTAAGCATGGGCCTTCTGTATTTAATACTGCCTCATATTGTTTATCATTCAACCCTTCTAATAAATCTTGCATTTTCATCCTCCAAATTTTTGTTTGTGTATATTATATATCTTTTTTACATTTTGTCAAGTGTTTTTTCAAAAGAATTTCTTCAATTGCCCTTGTAATTTCTTCTGCGCAATGCCTATACACCGTAATATCATATCCCCATGGGTCACTTATGTCTTTATTATCACATTCTTCGCCATATGCATATTCCTTTATTGTAAATATTTTTTCTTTTAAATTCGGGTACATTTGTAAAAGCAAGTGTTTGTGCGACATTGTTGCACATAAAATCAAGTCCATATCTTCTATGTTTGATTTTGATGTAACTGATGCCACATGCTCCTCCATATTAACACCGTACTCACTCATAACTTCTTTTGCAAGGTAAGACGCGCCTGAGCCTTCTTCTCCGTAAATGCCTGAAGAATAAACTTCTACATCTAATTTTTCCTCTTGAACTCTTTTCTTCATATACCACTCTGCCATAGCACTTCTACAAATATTACCTGTGCAAATAAACATTATTTTCATAATTGTATCTCCCCCAATGAAATTATTAGCCATTTTCTCTTCAGTGCCAAGTACATATAGCTTATCATATTTATAATCTAGTTGCAAGAATTCCTAAAATAAATCCTAAAATATTTCCAATAGAAGCTATTCTTCCATTGTATAATTTATTTGATTCTGGAATTAGCTCTCCTGATATGATGTAAAGCATTGCCCCTGCTGCAAAAGCAAGGCATAGGCTTATAATATTTGTACCAATGCCACCGAGCAATTGCACCAAAAAGTGCACCTATACCTGTTGTTATTCCTGATGCAAATGTTAGTAATACTACTTTTGCTGTGCTCATTCCCCCAGCTTTTATTGGTACTGCCATACTTATACCCTCTGGCACATCATGTATTCCTATTGCTAAGCCTAGGGAAATACCAAGTTTGGCTGAAGCCCCAAACCCAGAACCAATTGCAAGCCCCTCTGGGAAATTATGTAAGGCAAGGCCTATTCCAATAATAAGCCCAGCTCGCATTAATGAACTACTTTTTGAGGCAATTTTTCTGTTATATTTTTTTCTTATAAGTTCGTCACATATTATCATGCTACACACACCTAAAATTATACCTGTAAATGCTATTATTACATTAGATATATTTATTGCTTCTGGAACTAAATCAAAGCATACTATTGAAATCATAAGTCCTGCTGCAAATTCAAGTGTGAAACTTAACGCTTTTTTTGACGTGTTTTTAGTAATAGCACCAATTACACCACCTATTGTTGTTCCAAATGTTCCGAAAAATAAGCCTATTAGTGTTGTTTTTATGATTTCGTTCAAAATAAAACACCTCTTGTAATATGTATATTAATTAGAATGTGTTTATATGAGAGCAAAAGGTGAGATAAGGGGACAGGTTTATAAACCTGTCCCCTTAATAGTAGAATTACCTTATTCTTGCTCACCTTTTAATTTTTCCGCTCTATCTGCTGCAGTTAAGTTGTCTATCATTTCATCTAAGTCCCCATTTAAGAAGTTCTCCATTTGGAATATACTAAATCCAATTCTATGATCTGTTATTCTTCCTTGTGGATAGTTGTATGTTCGTATTTTTTCACTTCTGTCTCCGCTTCCTACTTGACTTTTTCTTGTATTTGCAAGTTCAGCATCTTGTTTTTGTTTTTCCTGCTCATATAGCCTTGAACGTAAAAGCCTCATTGCATATTCTCTATTTTGCACCTGTGAACGTTCTGTCTGACATTCTGCAACTATTCCTGATGGAATATGTATTAGTCTTACGGCTGATGAGGTTTTGTTTATGTGTTGTCCTCCTGCTCCTGATGAACGAAATACTTCCATTTTTATATCTGCTGGGTTTATTTCTATTTCTACATCTTCTACCACAGGAAGAACTGCTACTGTTGCGGTTGATGTGTGTATTCTTCCGCTACTTTCCGTTTCTGGAACTCTTTGTACACGGTGTACTCCACTTTCAAATTTAAGCCTACTATATACACCTTTTCCAGTAATCATGAAGGATACTTCTTTGTATCCTCCAAGTTCAGTTTCATTTTCATTTAGTATTTCTAATTTCCAATGTTTTCTTTCTGCATACATTGAATACATTCGGAAAAGTGTTCCAGCAAATAATGCCGCTTCCTCTCCTCCTGCTCCGCCACGTATTTCACAAATTATATTTTTTTCATCATCTTTATCTTTAGGTATAAGTAATATTTTTAATTCTTCTTCTAATTTTGGAAGTTTTTCTCTATTTTCTTCTATTTCGAGTTCTGCAAGTTCTTTCATCTCTTTGTCATCAAGAAGCACTTTTGCCTCTTCTATGTTTTGTTTTACTTTTTTATATTCTCTATATTTTGCTACTATATCTTCCATGTCTGAGTGTTCTTTCATCATTTTTTTCCATTCGTTTTGGTTGCTAATTACCTCAGGGTCTGATATTTTCGCAGTTAATTCATCATATCTCTTTTCTACTGCCTCTAGTTTTTGAAACATATATATCTCTCCTTTATTTTTTTTACTATTGTATTATACACTAATTCTATACTTATTTCAATACCTGAATCTAGTGCAGAACAAAACCTATATAAAACTGGGACAGGATTTATCCTGCCCCAGAAACTTCTAATTATTTATTTCAATATAATTATATTCAATATTATTTTTATCTAAGATTTCCTTTTCTCTTTTACTACATGTAAATAATATTATTTGTCTGTCCTTATACTCTTCTGCTAGGTATTGTAAAATGTTCTCTAGCCTTTCATCATCATAATATGCAAAAGCTTCATCTAAAATTATTGGTAGTTTTTCTTCTGTAATAGTATCTGCTATGCTTAAACGTAAGCTTAAATACATTTGCAATATCGTTCCTGTGCTTAATCTTTCAGCTTTTTTGTATTCGCCATTTTCAATCTCTACTAATAGCCCCTCCTCATCACTAAATTTTACATTTTTATATTTACCACCTGATATTTTATTTACTGTTTGTGATAATTCTTTTGTAAATTGTGGAGTTAAACTCTTTTTCATTTCATCATATGCTTCCTCTAGAGCTTGCCTTGCTATTTGTATTGATGTAGCAAGTGAATTTAATTCTTCCTTTTCTTCCTTTAATTTTTTTGGTTTTGTTTCTTCCAATTTATTTATATTATCCATTTTTTTCAAGAACA
>CAMVIX010000009.1 GCA_947167695.1 uncultured Clostridiaceae bacterium | reverse complement strand
GGGAATGACTGGATGAGCAAAGTTTTCTCGCGTACGCGCGCGAACACCCCTCCCATAAAATTAAACTGAGGGGGTGTCTAATTTAATAAAATCTATTTTTTCTTGTTTTCTTAAACTAGGTAAAACTTCTCTTAATTTCGTAACTCCTATTTCTCCTACTATGTCTCCTACTGCTAAAATTCGCATAATTTTCCCTCGCTTTCTGTTGTTATATTAGCATATTTTACTTAGTTTGTAAAGCAAAAAGGGGATAGGTTTATAAACCTATCCCCTTTTTGCTTTTATTTTGCATATTCTATTGCTCTGGTTTCACGTATTACATTTACTTTTATTTGTCCTGGATATTCCATTTCACTTTCTACACGTTTTGCAACATCTCTTGCCATTATTACCATTTGGTCATCAGTTACTTTTTCAGGTTTTACTATTAATCTTACTTCACGTCCTGCTTGTATTGCAAAAGATTTTTCTACGCCTTCAAAAGAATCTGCAATTTCTTCAAGTTTTTCTAATCTCTTAATATATGCCTCTAATGTTTCGCGTCTTGCTCCAGGTCTTGATGCCGAAATCGCATCTGCTGCCTGTACAAGTACCGCTTCTATTGTTTTTGGCTCTACATCCCCATGATGTGCTTGTACTGCATGAATTACAGCTTCACTTTCTTTGAATTTTCTTAAAATATCTACACCGATTTCTACGTGAGTTCCTTCCATGTCATGGTCTAATGCTTTTCCTATGTCATGTAGTAGTCCAGCTCTTCTTGCAATTTTAGGGTCTGCACCTATTTCCTCAGCCATAATTCTTGCTAAGTTTGAAACCTCAATTGAATGATTTAGAACGTTTTGTCCATAACTTGTTCTATATTTTAGCTTTCCTAAAATCTTTACTAATTCAGGATTTAAACCATTTACTCCAGATTCTAAAGTTGCTCTTTCTCCTTCTGCTTTTATAGTTGCTTCTACTTCCTGTTTTGCTTTTTCAACCATTTCTTCAATTTTTGCAGGATGGATTCTTCCATCTTCAATTAACTTTTCAAGAGCTATTTTTGCTACCTCTCTACGTAATGCATCAAATCCTGATAGAATAACAGCTTCTGGAGTATCATCTATAATTAAGTCAATTCCTGTTAATGTTTCTAAGGTTTTAATGTTTCTTCCTTCTCTTCCAATAATTCTACCTTTCATATCATCATTTGGAAGTGTTACAACAGATACCGTTGTTTCTGATGTGTGGTCAGCAGCACATTTTTGAATAGCATATCCTACTATTTCCCTTGCATTTTTTAAAGCCTCTTCTTTGGCTTTTGCATCATTTTCGCGAATTAATGCTGCTTTTTCTGATACTAACTGCTTGTCCATTTCATCTAGAATTATTTTTTTAGCATCATCTTTTGACAAGCCTGAAATGCGTTGAAGCTCTGTCATTTGTCTGTTAAAAACCTCATCTAAGGTTTTTTTCTGGTTGTCTAAGTCTTGATGCTTCTTTTCTAATTCCTTTTCACGTCTTTCAAAACTTTCATTTCTTTTTTCTAATGATTCCTCTTTCTGAATCATTCTCTTTTCCTGTAATGCTACTTCGCCTCTTCTTTCTTTAATCTCCTTATCTAATTCATGTCTCGCTTGTAAAATTTCTTCCTTAGCCTTAAAGATTTCTTCTTTTTTCTTGTTTTCTGCTTCTATTCCTGCATTTTCTAGTAATCTTTTTGCTTCATTTTCTGCACTCTGTATTTTAGATTCAGCAATCTTTTTTCTTAAAAAATACCCTATAGGTATCATAATTGCTGCAGAGATAAGAAAGGTGGCTAGCATCATTAAAATTTGTTCTTGTGACATAATGTCCACCTCTTCTTTCTATTTATTTTTCAATGTGCAAAATATATAATATAACTTTATTGTTATTAAATATATTTCTCGACTATTCTATTTTATACGGAATACACAAAACTGTCAAGAGAAAAATGAAAAATTTTAAGCCAAATTTGAAAAATGAGAAGCAAAAAGTGTAACCCCTTTTTGCTTCCCCTTTTATCAAATTTTCTACGCTCTTGGATGAGCTTTTTTATATACATTTTTTAAGGTTTCGTCTTGAAATTGCATATATACTTGTGTTGATGATATGTCTGAATGACCAAGCATTGTTTGTATTGCTTTAAGATCTGCACCATTTTGCAGTAAATGTGTTGCAAATGAATGACGAAGTACGTGTGGAGTAATGTCTTTTGTAATGTGTGCTTGTTCTTTATAGTATTTTATTATTTTCCAAACTCCTTGTCTTGTTAGGCGCTTTCCGTTTATATTTACAAATAATGCTTTGTTGTTTTCGTCACTTATTAAAACATTTCTTGCATCATTTATATATTCTTTTAGAGCATTTAAAGACATTGTTCCAAGTGGAATGTTTCTTTGTTTATTTCCATTTCTGCATGTTACGTATCCTTCTTCTAAGTTTACATCATCTATATCAAGAGAAATAATCTCTGTAACTCTCATTCCTGTTGCATATGCAAATTCTAGCATTGCCTTATCACGTGTACCTTTTAAATCTACATCTTTTGGTTGGTTTAATAATAATTCTATTTCTTTTGATGTTAATATACTTGGAGCCTTTTTATCAATTTTAGGTGATGATATTCCATCTGTTGGGTCATGCTTAATTTTCCTATTTCTTACTAAGAATTGATAAAATGAACGTATAGAAGCTAAGCTTCTAGAAACTGTTGATGACTTCTTATTGTGTTCTCCAAGTGAAGCTAAATATGCCTCAACATCTGTTTTTTCTACTTTTAAATAATTCATTTTGTTATTTTCTAAATATTCTTGATATTGTACTATATCTCTATGATATGATTGAAGTGTATTATTTGATAATTTTTTTTCGTCTTGTATAAATTCTAAAAAAAGTTTGATTTGTTTTTCCATTTTAAGCGCCCCATTTTATAAAAATTTGCATATCTAAAATCGGTTATGCATAAACCTTAAGTTAAAATTTACATAACCTATTTATATCAAATAACATAAAAAAAGTAAATAGGTTTTTGTAAATTTTTTAATTTATTTTTTAAATAAATTGTACTCCCCAAATGAATAAATTTGTTGAAACATATACCTCTATTATGGACGATATCGCAAGTATTGTTGCCATAAATAATGAAAAAATAGAATGTCTTAATATTTCTAGTTTTATATTTTCCTTTTCGTGTCTAATTTTTTTATCTTCGGTTTTCTTTAATACTCTTTTATTAGTTTGTATACCACTCTGTGCTATTGCCAGCATTGCAGGTATTAGTATTATGTTTTGCAATAGTAATATAGTAACTGAAAATAGCAAACCCTTTTGAAGTCCAAGTATTGCTATAGCCGATGAAATTGTATAGCCTAAGCAAAATCCTCTAAATACAATTACTCCATATATAAGCGGAACAAAGGTTATTGCTATTCCTAGGAACCACAAAATTCCTGCAAGTGATATATTCTTTAGAATTGAGTCTTTAAGTAGCCCTATATAATTTATTGGTTTATTTTCTTTAGCAGTATTTATAAATGTATCTATATATACGGAAATTTCTTTTTTTTGTGGCTCTGATGTGTGATTTACAAAAAATATTCCCATTACAATTCCTATCACAAAAAAAGCTACTAAAAGTAAATATTCTCTTGCATTATTTTTTATATGTTCTAAAATAAAGTTTCTTATCTTACTTTGCTTACGTTTTTTCATTTTATTTCCTCCACATTCTTACATAATGTGTATGCTATAAAATGAAATTTATAACTATATATTTGTTTTGTAAATTTGGGTTTGCAAGTCTATCCACAAACTTACAAATAATATTTATGTTTTCTATTTAGCAGAAATTCTTCCGTATACTCCTCCACCACCTTCTTGTATAGTTACTTTTCCTTCACGTGCATTTACTATGTTAGAAGCAAGCTTTTCTCCAACTACACTTTCTATATCATCATAGGTTGCCTTGTGGAGTATATTCATTTCTGTTTTAAAGGCATCTAACAGTTTATCAATTGTTTTCCCTCCAAGGCCCGGTATAAAAGTAAGTGGTATTTGATAGATATATGGTGGTCTAAATTTTGGACTTTCGCTTTCCTTTTTGTCCTTAATTACTTCAATTCTATCATACACACCCATTGTTATATTTTTACTATCGCATGTATCACATTTTGTAACAGGTGCTTCTCCAGGCACATTTTTTTTACAATTTTCACAATATGTTCTGTGATACTTTCCAAGTTTTGGGTCTAGTCCATAATTGCATATTATTTTTCTTCCGCCCTCATTTTTTATTGCTTTTAAAACTTCCTTAAAACTGATGTCTTCGACCTGCATCTTATTATATTCTCTTGCTATTCTTGGAAGAGAATGTGCATCTGAATTTGTTAGAAATGTTTTTTCTTCTAGCTCTGAAATTTGGTCTGCTAAATATGTATCTGCGCTTAATCCAAGTTCTATTGCTGGCAAGTTGACATACTTTTCTTTAAAAATTCGCTCTAACCTTTGGGTACAATTTCCGTAAAAGCTTTTATGTGGCGTAAAACAATGTGCTGGAATTAATACTCCATTATATTTTTCCACAATATCTATTAATTCATAGGCAGATATATCCGCTCTTTGTGAGCTTAATGTAATGTTTTTTATATGATGGCTCATTTCCTTTGTAAATTCTTTTATGTCTGAAAATTTTGGGAAATAACACAAATTATGTGCACTTCCAGTATGACCATCTTCAGTAATTTCAGCAGTCTCTATTTCACTTCCTAATATAATACAAACCTTGTCCTTATAAATAATTCCGCCATCTTTTATTTCGTATGCCTCTCCATTTTTTAGAAAATTGTTTATATCTTCCTGCACATATGGTGATGCGCTATCTATAATTCCGAACTACGTGTATACCTTTTCTCATGGCACTTTCTTTTGCTATATTTGCAAATTGAAGAGACCTCGCACCTGTTATTTTTATTGGTTTTCCATTTTCACTTCTTCCTATATGAACATGTAAATCCGCAAAAACCTCGTACATTTTACCTCCTCCAAGCTTTCATTTTTTAGGACAGGTTTTAAACCTGTCCACATATAATAAAATATCTCTTTTACTTTTCCATATCTTCTTGTATTCCCCTTAATAGTTGTTGTTGGTCAATCTTCTCACTTGGTTTCTTTTCAGGGTCTATAACTGTTTTTCCTTCTTTTGTTTCTCTGTCTTTATCCTTTATTTTATTTTCAAATTCTGAAATTATTTTCATTGCCTCTTTTTTATCTCTACACTTATCAATATCGCTTGCTAATACATCTAGTGCATTATATGGATGTCCATTTAGCAAACCACTTAATGCTTGATCATCTACTAAACTCATGCTACTTTTACCTCCTTCATTGCTTCTACAAATTCCTTAAATTGCTCTAAGTATCTGTTGTCTTTTCCTTTAAGGTTTCTATTTTCCAATAGGCAAAGTGCTTCATCAGATTTAAAAGCTATTCTTTCTGGTCTGCTCATAAGCATTCCACCAAATTGGTCTACAAGTTCTAGTATATCGCTTTCTTTCTCTCTTGGTTCACTTCCACTATATCTGTTGTGCTCCTCACAAATTTTACAGAATTTTTTTGAAAAGCCAAGTTCTCTTAAGTATTCTGCTCCTTCTTTTGCATATCCACGAATTTTTTGTATGTCTTGTGCTGTATTACTTTTTTTGCACGCGTATAATAGGCAAGCTGTTAATACCAAATTTTTGTCAACTGGCAAATTCATAGTCTCAATAAATAGCTTAGCTATTTCTGTTTTTAAAATAACGGAATTATCATAGAAAATTCCCGTTCTCTTTTGTAAGTAGTACACTATTTCCATTTTACGAATTAGCTCTGGCTCAGCTAAAATATAGTCAGCAAATGTTTCCATTTTTGCTTCCTCCCATTTTTTTTACATTATATTTTATAATAAGACAGATTTCAATGTTTGTAACAAAAATGTTATATATTTGTAATATTTCTGTAATATTTTACTTGATTGCTTTCCTTGCAAGCTCATCACATCTGTTATTTAGCTCATTATCACTATGCCCTTTTACTTTTATAAACTTTACTTTATGTTTCTTTGTAAGAGCATACAGCTCTTGCCATAGCTCTTTATTTTTTACCGGTTCTTTATTTGAGGTCTTCCAGTTGTTCTTCATCCAGCCATATATCCAACCTTGGTTAAATGCATTTACAACATAGTTGCTGTCACTATAAACTTCAACCTCACACTCAAATTTTAGTTTTTTTAGTCCTTCTATAACTGCAGTCATTTCCATTATATTGTTAGTAGTATTATCCTCTCCACCAGAAATCTCCTTTTTTGCATCTTTGTAAATAAGTATTGCTCCCCACCCTCCTGGACCTGGGTTTCCGTGAACATGCCCCATCTGTATACAAAATAACTTTTTCCATAGTTTTCCTCTTTTCAAATTAATATTTTTGTGATAGTATTATAGCAATAATTATCAAAATAAACAAGGTGGTTTTATGGGTAATGTATTAGGAATAATTGCTGAATATAATCCTTTTCATAACGGTCATGCCTTTCATCTTATGGAATCTGTAAAAAAAAGTGAGGCCGATACTGTAATTTGCATAATGAGTGGTAGCTTTACTCAAAGAGGTACTCCTGCTATTGTAGATAAATGGGCACGTGCTCAGATGGCTCTTGAAAATGGAGTAGACTTGGTAATTGAACTTCCTACCATTTATTCTGTTGCAAGTGCTGAACATTTTGCTGAGGGCTCGGTGAAAATATTAGATAATTTAGGAGTAGATTATCTTTCTTTTGGTAGCGAATGTGGCTCCATAGAAATTTTAGCAGAAATCGCAAACGTGCTATATAACGAGCCAAAGGAATATTCAACATTATTAAAACATGAACTTTCAAAGGGTATATCTTTTCCAAAAGCACGTGAAAACGCATTACTAATCTATTTAAATGATATTAGAAAATATGCAAATGTTTTGTCTAATCCTAATAATATTTTAGGTATAGAATATTTAAAAGCTTTAAGGAAATTTAAAAGTGGAATTAAACCAATCACTATTCAAAGAAATACAGCTATGCATAATGACCATATTGTTGTTGGAAATATTGCAAGTAGCAGTGCAATTCGTAATATGATTATTAAAGAAGAAAAATATAGATCATATATACCATCCGAAACTTTTGATATATTAGATAATAGTATAAAATATGGAAAAATTGTACCTGGTTTATCTTCTTTTGAAAAAGAAATAATTTATACTTTTCGTAAAATGTCAGTCCAAGATATTGCAGATATTCCTGATGTTTCAGAAGGATTAGAAAACAAAATCAAAAATGCCTCAAATGAATGTAATACAGTAAATGAGCTCATAAATATTATAAAAAGCAAACGCTATACCGAAACAAGAATTCAAAGAATTTTGTTATGTAGCATACTTGGTATTACAAAGAATATTATTGCTGATTTATATAAAACCCAGCCATATATTAGAGTCCTTGGAATGAATGAAAAGGGAAAGGAGTTCTTATCCTTTAAAACTCAAGATAATCCTAAATTACAGTTTATTACTTCTTCTAAAGATTTTATGGATAGAAGTAAACATAAGCAACTAAGGCAAATGTTTTCTATTGATATATTAGCAACAAATTTATATACGCTTGGTTTTGATAACGAGCCTTATGCAAATTTAGATTTTACTAAAAAAATGGTTATTATATAAGACTTTTATATGTATATTTTCTATATTTTAAAATAAAAATAGATTAAGGAGGTTATGCAATGTCTAAGTTAAAGCTTTTCGCTAAATCTATTTTTATCCCTGTAATTGTAGGTGGTTTAGTAGGTCTTATTATTTCTGGTTCAATGGATTATGGCTCTCTTGAAAAGCCACCTTTGGCACCACCTAGTATTTTATTCCCTATTGTATGGACTGTTCTATATGTTTTAATGGGAATTTCTTATGGAATCTTGCAAAGCAATTCTCTTGTAGATTCTGAAATAAACTCTATTTATTATGCACAACTATTCGTAAATGCTCTGTGGCCTATTTTCTTTTTCGTATTAAAATGGAGATTATTTGCTTTTGTATGGATTATACTACTTGCAATCCTTGTTATAAATATGATTGTAAAGTTCTATTCTAAGAATAAAACAGCAGGTCTTATACAAATTCCATACTTATTGTGGACATTATTTGCAACATACTTAAATATAGCTATTTACTTGTTGAATAAGTAAATTTAGAGAAGCACATCTTTCCCAGGCCACCCCTTCGTTTACTTTTAGAATATCTACTTGTCTAGAACATAGGTGGTTTCGCCACTTTATGGAGAACGCGCTTTGCTTGTTCTCCGCTACAACGTTTGCAATATAATTCGTAGCGGAGCACTTTGTGCTCCATAAAAGGTGCGATTTTTCCTATGCAACGAAAAAAGGACTATGTTTCCATAGTCCTTTTTCGATTGTTATTTGGTAGGTGCAATCATTCCTACATTTCTTTTGGCCCTATATGGGTGCTGGCCCACAAAATTTACTACCTCAAATAACAATTCCTTTACGCAACTTTTTCACTATAATTAATAACTGTAATTTCTGTAAGTATATTTCTTACCGAATTAACTAGTTTTTCAATTTGTTTTGCAACCTCATTACTATAAGTTACTTCCCCGCATTGCCTGCATACCATAGATGGCACATTTTTTATAATTATAATACAATTATCTAATTCAACCATAAATGTTGTTTTCTTTTCTTCTAAATTTCCCTTACACATGAAACAAGTATTCATCCTACTTTATCTCCTTTCTTGTTTTTTTATCATTTTCCCACTCTGTATCATCTGGGAAATATGCTGTAATAAGCCATAGCTCTGCTCCATTTGAACCACATACTATATGTATTACATCATTTTTTTCATTTATCCCATAAACTAAACAACTAGGAAATGGATAATCATTTATATATTGTTCAATTATTTCTCCGTTTAATAGTACTGTTTCTATATCACTTTGTGTTATGTTTCTTTGTAACAACCTAATTACTAAGTGATTTGTCCATCTAATATTTCCAGCCTTCACTAAATATTTAATCATATCAATATTTAATGGTTCCATAGATCCTCCATATAATTTTATTATATGATTAGTATAACATAATCAATGAATTTTATCAATGATATTTTTGTAAATGTACACAAACATATGATTATTTTATTTTATAAAGAATTTTCATCTCATATAGGTGTGTAAAAAGCCTTTTTCTGTGCAAAAAACATAGGTTGCTTCGCCACTTTATGGAGAACGCGCTTCGCTTGTTCTCCGCTACAACGTTTGCAATATAATTCGTAGCGGAGCACTTTGTGCTCCATAAAAGGTGCGATTTTTCCTATGCAAAAACATAGGTGAGCCAAAGGGGACAGTCCTCGCTTTGCGAGGGCATGTCCCCCGTTTGGCTCACGCCAAGCATTTAAGTCGATTTTTCTTATACAATAAGTAGAGGGGTATTTTAGGAAATACCTCTCTAACACACATTACATTCTATAATCCAATAGCTGGTTTCTTAGGTTTAACTTCTATTTTATATAAAATTTCTTTTGTGCTAAGCGTTCGTGCACTCCATTTAGTGCTTCTCCGAAACGTTGGAAGTGTACTATTTCTCTTTGTCTTAGGAATCTTAGTGGGTCTATTACATCTGGCTCATCTCTGCAAAGGTCTATTAGTTTTTCATAAGTTGCTCTTGCCTTTTGCTCTGCCGCTAAGTCTTCTTGCAGGTTTGCTACTGGGTCTCCTTTTGCCGCAATATATGCTGCTGTAAATGGCACTCCTGCTGCTGATACTGGATATACGTCTACACCATGGTCTGTGTAATACGGTGCTAAGCCTGCTTTTTCTATTTCTTCTATTGACGCATCTTTTGTTAATTGGTGTACTATTGTACCTACCATCTCAAGGTGTGCTAATTCTTCTGTTCCTATATCATTTAATATTGCCTTAGACTTTTGGTCTGGCATTCCAAATCTTTGAGATAAATACCTAAGTGATGCTGCAAGCTCCCCATCTGGTCCACCATATTGTGAAATAATTACTTTAGCTAAGCGCGGATTTGTATTTTTTATATTAATTGGATACTCTAACTTCTTATCATATGTCCACATTAAAAATCACTCCTTTCCCAAGGCCACCCTTCGTTTACTTTGGGAATAGCTGCTTGTCTACGATTATTTATAATAAAAAATTAAGAATTACATTGCAAATGTATACAAACATCTGTTGTGTAACTTTTCTCAAATGTATATTTTTTGATTTCAAATGTACATCTCAATATATACATTTGAACACTTTTTTTAAAGAGCTTCAAATGTATACTTTGACAAACCTCAAAGTCACGAAAAATCAATGAATTTTCAAAAAATAGTGTATCAAGTTTAAGGGGTAAGGTACGCGAAAAAAAAGATGTGAAAAAAAGTGTGCATATAATAAGCAGGAAGGCAATGCCTTCCTGCTTTATAGCATGAAAAAATATTTTTATGCTACGGTGTAAGCCTTTTAGGTCCTCGATATAAATAAGTTGCCTGACGTACATTCTGAAGATTAAAAATCTTCATTAAAACACGAGTCAGTCCAAAACCAAATCCTCCATGTGGAGGCATTCCATAATCGAAAAATTGGAGATAATTCTGAAGAGATTCCATGAGCTTAGTATCGTTTTCTGTTTTCTGTTTTTCAAGAATTTGGTTGCGCAAAATGTCAGGATGATGTTCCCTCTGAGCTCCTGTTGTTATTTCAATTCCCTTATAAAAAAGGTCGTAACTTTTTGTCAGATGAGGTCTATCTTCAAACCTCATATGATAAAAAGGTCTAGCAGAAATTGGGAATTCTGTTACGAAAACAAAATCACTCCCTGTCTCTTGCTTAAACATTCTTCCTAGAAGTTTTTCTTCATCTGGCTCAAAGTCGTTTTCTTTGTTTGACACATAGCCCTTGGCTTTAATGATATTTTTAGCCTGCTCAAAGGTTACTCGTGGAAACGGAACTTTTACTTCCTCCAGTTTAATCCCATATAGAGCTTCAATTTCACTTCCAAGCGCATTTTCGAGTTTTTTAAACATATGCCGAATCCAGTGTTCCTCAAATTCCATCACATCTTCATGTGAATCAATCCAAGCAATTTCTGTATCAACACTTGTAAACTCAGTATCGTGTCTAGAAGTAAAACTGGGATTTGCTCTAAATACAGGACCTATTTCAAAGACACCCGGGTATCCAGCAGCCATAGCCATTTGCTTATACAACTGAGGCGACTGCGCCAAATAAGCCGTTTTTTCTTTGAAATATGGAAGTGAGAAAAGTTCGCTTCCTGATTCGCTTGCGGTCCCCATAAGTTTTGGAGAATGCATTTCAAGAAATCCTTTGCTTAACCAAAATTCACGCATTGCAGCTTCCAGAACAGTCTGTGCCTTAAAAATTAGTGTAACTTTTGGATCACGCAGATTAATCCAACGATAATCCATAATTGCTTCTTGACTGGATTCGCTATTAATAGGTATAGGTTTTGCAATAGTTTCGATTTTAATCTGAGATGGAATAATTTCAATTCCGTCCATTTTAACATTTGGATTTTCAATTGCTGTACCAAAAACCTGAATAGTAGATCCAATTGTCAAATCTTGTACTATTTTTGCAATCTTAGGATTATCACCATGTTCAACGAGCACCTGAATCATACCAGTATGATCCTGAATAATTATGAAGTCGCGATTCTTAGTTCTCCGTATATTATATACGAATCCGCAAAGTCTGACTTCGTCTTTAGGTCTGACTTCTTTTACAAAAACTCTTTTCATGGTTAATACCTTCCCCTCTTTTTTTATTTTCTTATGGATATATTTCTCTTCCCATACTTCTTGGAAATGCAGATGCTTCGCGGACATGTGGCAATTGGAAAAGCCATCTTACCAATCTTTCCAATCCCATTCCAAGTCCACAGTGTTGTATTGTACCATAGTCACGGAGTTGTTTAAACCATTCATACTTTTTGTTATTGTCTTTTCCCTTTTCTTTCAGTCTTTGTTCAAGTTCTTCGCGTTCTTCAATTTTATCGGCGATTCCCAAAATCTCACCAAATCCTCTGGTAGCAATCAAATCAGCAGTATAGGTAAGGTCCGAATTGTCTTTTACAATTTTATATGGAAAGCCCTCAATACTTCTTGCATTGTATGTAATCCAAACTGGAGACTTAAAATAATCTGCTAAAAAATCTTCACCAATATCATTAATGGACTTTCCAAATTCAACATTATATCCATTTTTTTGCAGCAATTTAACTGCATCCAGATATGTTATACGCGGGAAAGGTGGATTAATTGCATCCATACAATAGCCACCTGTTTGGAGCTCTTTAGCAATTGCTTTCGTTTCAGGATTTTCTCCAACCATACGAGTTACAGAAGAAACTAAATCTTCAACGACTCCAAAGAACTCATCAAAAGGGCAAAAGGCTTGTTCCGCTTTGATATGCCAGTATTCGGTAAGATGCCTTTTGCTAATACTTTCCATTCCGCGGAAACTTGGACCGATATTATATACCTTTTCCAGCCCATGAACAGCTGCTTCAAGGTAAAATCCAACACATTGTGTCAAGAAAATATCTTGTCCATTCACATTTACTGGTATACCGGTCTCAGTATCATATAGCAGAATGGGGGTAAGGATTGGAGCTGTTACCTCATAAAATCCGTTTGTATCAAACCAGTCATGTACTGCCCTCATTACAAGTGCTCTCGCTTTTAAAGCAGCCATAACCCTCGGATTTCTTACAAAAAGGTGCCTATTTTTCTGAACATAGTCAACATATGATGTGCTAAACACGTCAAATTGTTCTCTAGGACAGGGACTCATTTGGAATTTAACATCTCCCAGAATTTCCACTTTATCAGCAATTACCTCAACAGTTCCATTTCTTTCTATGACTTTGCCTAGAACACGAACAGATTGTTCCCGTTTATAAATATCTTCAATTCCATGGCAAAATACTTGTACTTTACCAGTTGAATCGACGATATCAAGGAAGAAATGATTTTTAGATTGTCTTTTATAGGCAATCCATCCCAACAATTCAACATTTTCATCAATTTTTGAACCAATGTCCTTTAGATAAAGCGTCTTCATGTTTTGTTTCTCCTTTCTTAATTGATTGGTTATGAAATTATGGAATTGTACAACTATTTATTTGGACTTTAGCTATCACCTCCATTAATATATTTTTCGCAATTATTTTATCATTTTTTTTGCTTAATGTCAACATAATATATTGACATTTGTTTTTTGATTTTGTATAATCATTACAGTACATTGTTGGTAAAATCTCCAAACACAGAATAATTTCAAGAAAGGAATGGTGATAACGATGACTAATCGGATTATTGATGCACACAGCCATATTGGAACAGATTCGTTTCATACATTTGTTGGAGAAATAGGCGAATATGCTAGACAAGCTACCTCCATTGGTGTAACAGACAGTTTATTAATGCCACCACCATCTCCAAAGATTGTCGTTAATGAAAAAGTAATTAACCTTCTTTGGAAATACAACTTTAACCAGCAAGAATTTGTATTCAGCTATTTAGGTGAAGAATACTCTAAAAACACTGGTGCATTTCTCACTCCATATGCCTTGGCAAATTATGTAATCAAGAACGACATCTTAAGCTTACGTTCATCAATTAATTTTTATTTTGTACCTTTGGTTCATCCAATTTTTGATTCACCTGGGTATATTGAACAGCTTTTACTTGAAAAGCCAAAGGCAATTAAGGTACATGGAATTGCAGCAGGATTATCTCCTAAAGAGATACCTAACAATTTTTTCAAGCTTGTTAAAAAATATGATGTTCCCATCATTGTTCATACAGATTATGATTCTAATAAAATTATTGATTCTACTTCTAGAACATGGACATTGAATTATTTGAGAAATGCAAATTCTCCAATAAACTGGATTAAATTTGCAGTTCAAATGGGAATTCGGCTTTATCTTACACATGGGGTTCGGCTTGACGAAGATTCCATACACTTTGTTAATACAACGAATTTATTTGTTGTTGGAATAGGTCCCGATAGTTTGATTCAAATTGAGCCTGACAGATTATATAATTCAACGCCCGATTATTTAAAAATGATTTGCAGTCGGGTATCTATAGACAAACTTTGTTTTGACTTAGACTATCCTTGGAATGTTAATAAACCCATTTCTAAACTCACAAATAAAGAAGTTGATCTTGATTTTGATGGAGTTTCAAGGTTAAAAGCTCTTGGGCTTACTCAAAATGAGATAAACAACATTTTATGGAAAAATGCAGCTCGTTTTTTTGGAATCTGATAATTCAGAATACAATAAAACATGGTCAGGTAAAACCTGACCATGTTTTATTGTATTAGCTATGTTTTTTCTATTTTCTGTTTAATAAATTACTTAAATGGAAATAGTCATCAGATGCTTTTAGCCTCTCTTTTATAAATTTATCATTTTCCCAATATGCTTTATATGCATATGGTTCATTAATATCATGTTCAAGAACTTTACTAAAAATTAATCTGTACTTATCATCAATAATTTCTATTGCTGAACAATTTGAAAGCATTAATCCTATTTTGCCACTTTCTTTTAATTGCTGTTTTGTTGTTTCTTCCCTTTCTGGTTCATCGCAATGAGGTGTAATATGAAGATTTATCCAGCCTAAACAGTCAACACTAATTAAAGAATTGTTTTCCCCTTTTTGAATAATTATTGAATCTGAATTACATGAATCGAACCAGCAAATTGCACCTGCAGAAACTCCACAAATTACTTTTCCATCGTTCCAAGCCTTTTTTAATATTTTGTCGAAACCATATTGTTTCCAAAGATTTATCATTGTAAGGGTATCTCCGCCACCCTCATAAATAATATCTGCCCATTTGATATACTCATTAATTTTTTCTTTATTATCTAGCTCATCACTTTTTAGCATTCTACAGTTGCAAGAAAATTTCTCGCCATATATTTTTTTCATAGTTTGGTAATATGATTCCTGTATTGGAATCGATCTTGCTTGTGAATGTGCTAGAAACAAAAAATTTGGTTTCTCTTTTTTTGTCAATCTAATTATCTCTTTATCCATTGGTTCTGTTTCATATGGCTTAAATATCCCTTCAGATACTTTTCTTCCGTTTTCTCCTCCACCTATAGCAACTATTTTTTTCATAAAATACTATCTCCTCATATCTTCATTAATTATTTTATTTCAAAAGCATTATAATACTATTTTTTTTAGAAGTCAATTTTAAAATTAAATATTTCTCTAAATGAAGGGAGGACAAAATCGCATTTTCTGAGCAAATAAAGTGAAAGGGTATTTCTTTAATAAGTACGTGCCCTGTTCTCATATATATTTATAGAGGTGGTTATTTTGCTACAAAACATAGACGAAGATTACCTAGATGAAGGAATGGATTTAACTTCTCTTGTGCAGGAATGGATTGACGAAAATTATTTGTTCTCACATTGCTTTTTATTGCAAAAAGGTATAGACTTTAATTGTAGATAAGTAGCTATTGTACTCTTAGGATAGGAGGGAAAATGCAAGAGTTATACAATAACTATGGAATAGATAATAAGGTTTGGGAAGTTGCTATTTATGCTAGGCTTTCTCGTGAGGATGAAAAGGACGAAAAATTTAATGGTCAGTCGGAAAGTATTGAAAACCAAATTAAGTTTTTAAAAAATATTGTAACTAGCAATGGTTGGATTTTAGCTGGGATTTATAAAGATGATGGGTATACTGGGACAAATTTCAATAGACCTGATTTTACTCGTATGATGAATGATGTAGATATGGGGCTTGTTAATCTCGTTATAACTAAGGACTTATCTAGGCTTGGAAGAGATTATATAGAAACAGGGCGATATATTGAAAAGATTTTCCCGGCTAAGAATATTAGATATATTGCTGTAAACGATAATGTTGATACTTTTGACAAAAAGAATTCTAATAATGACATTACTCCCTTTAAATCTGTTATGAATGATATGTATGCTAAAGATATTTCAAATAAAGTTAGGACATCTATTTATGCTAAAGCACATGAAGGAGAAAGCATTAAAGCTTTTCTGCCTTATGGCTATAAGAAGGATAAAGACAATAAAAATGTTTTTCTCATTGATGAAGATGTTGCAGAAAATGTTGCTTATATATTTAAATTATATATATCTGGCAAAAGCAAAACAGAAATTGCTAGAACACTTAATTCTAAAGGAATAATTACACCACTTGAATACAAAATGTTGCATACGAATTATTTTAATCCCAATTCAAATAAAAGCCATGTTTGGAATAGCTGTGTTATAAATAAAATCTTGAGAGATAGGATTTATACTGGAGATTTAGTTCAGCTTAAGTACAATAAGGTTAATTATAAGCTTGAAAAAATTAAGAATGTTCCACTTGATGAACAAATAATAATTCCAAATCACCATTGTGCAATTATTGATAAAAGTACATTTAACGCTGTTCAAAATATGTTAGACAAAAAATCTAATGAATGGAATTATTCAAACAGAAAAAGGCACTTGCTATCTGGACTTGCTTACTGCTCATGTGGTAGCAGAATTTCATATAATCTAAATCATGGAAAAATATGGCGTTGTGTTTGTTCTAGCTATAAAAGATATGGAAATAAATTTTGTACTAATATTCATTTAAGGGAAGATGAACTTATAAATGCCGTTGTGAGTTCTCTTAAAAAGAACATTAATCAGTATTTGCATTTTAATAAGCTAAATTATAACGTTGATGTTCCAGAAAATAATAATAAAGCAGAGATACAGCTTTTAAATAAAAAACTTGATGAAATAAATAAAATAATTGCAAATTTATACGAGGATAAAATTTCTGGTATTATTTCAAATAGCACTTTTAATAGCCTTATACAAACATACGAAAAAAAGAAAGAAGAATATAATGCAAAATTGAAAAATATACAAAGCAAAAAAGATATTCCGATTATCAATTCGAAAGAGTTAGAAAAATCAATGAAAGCATTATTGGAATTTAATACACTTGATGAAAACAATATTAGTTTAGTTTTCAAATTGATTGATAAAATAATTATAAATGATAAGAAAATAGAAATAAAATATAAATTTAGAGTTCCCCCAATTTAAACGAAGGCCATGGCTCTTCTAGCCATCTCCATTTGTTGCATGGGTAATAGATTGTAAGAGGTCCATACACTTTTTGATACTTATCCTTTAAATCTTTTAATTTTTTTGCATATTCTCTATGCAGGCAAAGTGCTTTTTGGTCTTCGGGATGAGTATCGAGATAAAGTGCAAGTTCAATTACTCCGAAGTTATATTCACGTATCTTTTGTAGCATTTCCTTTCTTGTCATATCTGAGCAACTATCTTGATTATTCACGGTTACATCCCTCCCTTATATCATTTGTTTTTCTTAAATACTCTATTTCAGCCATAGACTGGCCTGGCATATATGGGCGTACGAGCTCTGGGAAGATTGTACCAAGTTTTAAGCCTACATCCGGCATAAATGTTGTCTTTAGTATTTGTTTTGGCACATAGCTGTTGCCTAGTACTGGGTTTGCTGGAAATGGACTTTCATCTTCATCAAAACCGCAGTTGCAGCTATTCATGTCATAGTCTGATAATGTCATTACGTCGTCACAGATGTTCTCTAGTGCAGAATCTTTGTCTTGTTTGCATGGACAATCTTGTATATTGTTCATATTGCAGTACCTATACATTCAAAATTCCTCCTTTTTTCGATTGTATAGTACATAATATGTATTGTAGTTAATATTGTTACATTAGTAGCAAATGTGAGCCAAAAGGGACACACCTCAGTCTCGGAATGTCTCCAGTTTGGCTCACAAATGGTAACAAGCTTAATCCTGTCACCATACACTTATCCTGTCTTGCTCATGATGTCTTTTTTCATTTTGCTTATTATCTTTTTCTCCAGCCTTGATATGTAGCTTTGTGATATTCCTAGCATATCAGCTACTTCTTTTTGTGTTTTTTCTGTACCTGATATTAGTCCAAAGCGTAATTCCATAATATTTCTTTCTCGTTTGTTTAGTTTATCTATTGATGCTCTTAAAAGTTTCATATCGACTTCGTCTTCTATTCTTCTTGAAGTTACATCTGGGTCTGTGCCTAATATGTCTGATAGTAATAATTCATTTCCATCACCGTCTTGATTTAGTGGTTCATCTATTGATATTTCCCCTTTTGTTTTGTTACTACGCCTTATGTACATTAAGATTTCGTTTTCAATGCATCTTGATGAATACGTTGCAAGTTTTATATTTTTTTCAGTATTAAATGTATTTATTGCTTTCATTAGCCCTATTGTACCTATTGAAATTAAATCCTCTATACCCACACCTGTATTTTCAAATTTTTTCGCAATGTACACTACCAGCCTTAAATTTCTTTCAACTAATGTCTGCCTTGCTTCCATATCTTGATTGCTTAATCTTTTTAGTAGCTCTTCTTCTTCTTCTTGTGAAAGTGGTGGCGGTAACACTTGGCTACCACCTATGTAATATATGGGAAAACTTTCTATTTCGTCCTCTTTCAAATATTTTACATATAAAGTGCTAATACTATTTTTTAGCAGATTTAATAAATTCATTTTTATCTCTCCTCTCTAAAATGTCTAAGCCTATAAGTGCTGTATACAATCCATTTTTCGTAAGTGACCCGTTGTATATACCAATTATGCTATTGGGAACTATTATTTTTTCTTCTTCTGTTTCTAAAATTATTTCATCAGGTTTTATTCCGAGTAACATTCCATTTTGTTTTCCAAGTGATGAAAATGGAATTACTCTTAATTTGTGCTCATATTCTTTTATGTCTATATCATAATTTCCTGTTAAAATTAATTCCAAATTGTCTAGCACACTGTCTGGCAATATATCTTTTAGACTATGTTTCTCAACCACTACCACACTTGCACCTGTAATTGGTTCCTTTAGTAAATTTCCAGTATCTACCATAGCTGATACTTCAGCTTGCTTCTGTTCTATTTTAATTAAAACTTTGCAAAACAATTCTTTCCTTGTAAGTTTGCCTTTTACAATTTTGAATACTGATGTTAAAATTATGAATCCTACTATTCCTCCCAAAAAAACTATTTTTAATGGATACATGCCTATATAAATCCCATTTTTCATTAAAATGTCCTGCGGTTTTACAAAATACAATAGTGCAAACGCTACTCCTCCAAACACAAATGATGTTAAGTAAAATATTAGTAGTTGTTTTGCAAGGATCTTTATTGATTTCGAATTAAACGCTATATATACCATTGCTATAGATAGTAATATTTTTATTATTAAGCTAGAATTCCATATATTTAAATAAGATATTGCAGAATACATTGCTCCTATACTACTGGAGGTAAGCAATCTCCACATTTTCGGTTTAAGTTTGTAGATTATTCCAGTAGCATATAACATTATATAATTCATAATAATATTTTCAGCTAAAATCACATCTATGTATACGGTCATAGTTTTTTCCTTTTCATATGTATTGTACTACCCCTTTTTTAAAAAAGCTGTCATTTCTTAGGCGCAAAAAAAAGAAATCATCGAGCAAATTCGATGATTTCTTTTTTTATTTATCTATTTTAAACTTTTTTCTTTCTTAAGAAAGATGGAATGTCTAATTCACTTTGATTGTTTCCGCTTGTTTCTGGTGCTGGAATTGAATTTATTTTCTTATTCCATGTGCTTGTTACTAAATTTTCAACTCCAATACTTGTGATTGATTGCTCTTTTTCAAAGCCTGTTGCAATTACTGTAATTATTATATCATCTCCAAGTGAGTCGTCTGTAACAGTACCAAAGATAATGTTTGCTTCTGGATCTGCACTTCTTTGTACAAGCTCAGCTGCAATATTTGCTTCATGTAATCCTACATCTGGTCCACCTGTGATATTAATGATTACACCATTTGCGCCTTCGATTGACGTTTCAAGTAGTGGACTTTGAATTGCTTGTTTTGCAGCATCTTCTGCTCTGTTTTCTCCAGATGCACGTCCTATTCCCATGTGTGCCATTCCTTTGTCTTTCATTATTGTCTTAACATCTGCAAAGTCTAGGTTAATAAGTCCTGGTGTTGCGATTAAGTCAGATATACCTTGAACACCTTGTCTTAGCACATCATCAGCCATTTTGAATGCTTCTATTATAGAGGTCTTTCTGTCGATAACTTGTAGCAACTTATCATTTGGTATAACTACCAATGTATCTACTTTACCCTTTAGGGCATCTATTCCACGTTCAGCTTGTGCTAAACGTTTTTTTCCTTCAAATGTAAATGGTTTCGTAACAACACCTATTGTTAAGATTCCCATTTCTTTTGCTGCGGCAGCAACTATTGGAGCAGCACCTGTTCCAGTTCCACCACCCATTCCAGCAGTAACAAATACCATGTCTGCGCCTTTTAGTGTTTCTGCAATTTCAGTCTTGCTTTCTTCAGCAGCTTGTGCTCCTATATCTGGGTTTGCACCTGCTCCTAAACCTCTTGTAATTTTTTCTCCGATTTGAATTCTAGAAGGTGCTTTTGAAAGTAGAAGTGCTTGTCTGTCTGTATTAATAGCAATAAATTCTACATTTTTAATTCCCGCTTCTATCATTCTGTTTACAGCATTGTTTCCAGCACCACCAACACCTATTACCTTGATATTAGCAGTACCATCCATCATATAATTGTTGTCATCACTAGTATCGAACATAAAGTTTTCCTCCTTAAATTTAATTGTATATTTTTAAAATTAATAACTTATTTTACGAATAGAAAAAGTCTTTTACCTTTTCTAAAGCATCTTTCAAAATATGTTTTTCGGTTTTTGTGTCAACATTACTTGATACAGTTTTTGCAAAAGGTTTTGCAGCTATATATCTTATTAATGAATAAGCAGTTCTGTATTCTTGTCCAACCTGACTTATTGCCCTTCCTGTTGCAAATTTTACCGGTATGTTTAAAATAATTTTTCCAGCCATATCGCTTTTATTTATGCAAGTTATTCCAAGCCCTGTTAATACTACATTGTTTATTTGTTGTTTAAAGCCTTTGCTTGATATATCTTTGTTAACAAGTGAAAAAATTTCCTCAATTCTTGCTTCTATTATTTCTATTAATTCTGAACTCTTTATGGATCTACTTCTTGAATTGCCTTTGTACGTATTTAATATAATGTCTGTATCATTATCTATAAAAGACTTTAATGCAAGTGAATATTGTCTTTTTAACTTATCTGCTTCTTCGTCCGCTATATTTAATACAAGTGCAATATCGTTTGTTATGTTATCTCCTCCGAGTGGAATGGTGTTTGTATATTCAAACGAATTACCATTAAATATACCTATCTCCGTAGTGCCAGCTCCTATATCTAATAATAGAATATTATCATTTAGCTCATTACTATCTAATACAACATTTCTTTCAGCTAAAGTGTATGGGATAAAACCATCTATCTCTAATCCTGCTTTTCTGAATATGTTAATAATCTGCTTTATATATTCTTTATCAGCAAGTACCACTTGAGCCTTTAAAGTAAAGCTTGAGCTTAAGTTACCTGTTGGATCCTCTATAGATGTTCCATTATCTAGAATAAATTTCTCTGGAACAATGTCTATTAAAGTTTGGTTTTCAGGTATCTCGATATCTCTTACTTGCTTTATGCTTGATGTTATATCTTGTGAAGAAATTCCTGCAAACTTGTCTTTTACTTCTTTTACAATGCTATTTTGTACAACTGTAACGTATTTTCCAGGTATCATTGTATATGCTGAGCCTATTTTTAAGTTGGTTTGTTCTTCTGCATCTTTTACCGTGTTTAAAATAGCTTTAGCTATTTCGTCTTCGTCAATTATTTTACCTTTTTTAAGTCCTGAACATTTTGAAAATGTATTGCACATTACTTCAATTTGATTAAAATTGTTGACTTCACCGACAATGGTTCTTATGTGTGATGAGCCTATATCTACGCCCACAATGATATCTCCGATTGCCAAGTTTTGCGCCTCCATTTCGTATGAATTTCTACGAGTATTAGAATATTATATTTTTTGTAAAAAGTCAAGAGATTTTGTAACATTTTTGTAATATTTTTGTAACATTTTTGTAACAAAAGCTGTAACTCTTAGAAGGGAGAGAAGAAGAGAGATGAGTTTTGTGGCATCCCCAAAATCATCTCTCTTCTTCTCTTCCTTTTTTTCTTCCGTCTTCTTTCTTTTTTTCTTCTCTTCCTAATTTAAAATTTTGTATATCTACTGTTAAATTGTCTGAAACTTCGCCTGGAATTTCTAAAAATTTTAGTCCAGTTGAATAATATTTATTAACTAAAAACATTGTCATAAGCCTGTTGTTTAAGCTTCCTCTATGATTGCTATCTAAAATATCTTCGTTTTTAGCTCTTGTTTCTTCTATTTTTTCCTGAGAATTGTAGTAATACCATTTTAGAAAATCTTCTTTAAGTCTATTTTTTGTAGTGTATTGCATTACAAAATTATCTGGCATTACAATTTTCTTTATTCCTCTTTTCTTACTTTCTTGTATAAAAGAAAGCATTGTAGCAATTCCTAGTGGTTCTACACCTCTACCTTTTATAAATGTTCTCAAATTTTGTATTTCTAAATTTTCTTTTTGGCCTTTTCCGTGAATCTTATGCAAAGCATATATGTATGCTTTATCATTTTGAATACCATAACAAATGGAAGGTAAAAATATTTTATTTCCTTCCTCATCTTTAGTAAATAAATAATAATTATGTGGTGTTTCTCTTTCACTATCTGATTCTTCTATCTGTTTCCATATTCTTACTCCATTAATTGTGTTTGCTTCTTTTGCCTCTTTTAAATCCTCCCATTGGTCTTGGCTTAAAAAATCAGTATATCTATTTAAAAAGCCTATTGGATTTGAAAAGTCCATATTAGTCGCATCTGTCCAAATTATACTCATACCATAAATTGCTATATCCTCCCAGTTGTTTGATATGTCATTTCTAGTCCATCTTGATTCTGTTTGAACATATGCTTTTACATAATTATATAAAGCTATTTTAAACTTTTCTACATCATTAATCTCCAAAACTGGTGACTCTGTATAGAAGCCCTCCTTTTCAGGAATGATTTTTTCTTTCATTTCAGCCTTTGGGTCTGTAATTCTATAATTCACATTAATGAGGAGTGATTGTCTATTTATAAATATCTCATCATTCTTACATACTCTCTCAATAAATAGATTGTATATATCATCTTTGTCTCTATTATTTATTTCCATCAGCATTTTCCTCTTTCTTTTCAAGCTTTTTAGTCCATTTGTCTAGAAAATACCTTCTTATTATAGATAAATTTGTAAACATTCTTCCAACAAAAACTATAATTGCAGCTAAATATATGTCAACATTTAATTTCTGACCTAAATAAGTAAGTAACATTGATAGAATTGCATTGCCAAAAAAGCCTGATATAAATATTTTTAAATCAAAGTTTCCCTTTACTACTGATGATATTCCACCAAATACTGAATCAAGTGCAGCAATTATTGCAATTGCTAAATAGCTTGAATACGTATACGATATAATTGGTGCATTTATCCCTATTAATGCTCCTAATAAACATCCAATTAAAATTGCTATTAAAATGCTCATTCTTCTACCTCCTGTGCATACTCAAACGACATCTTTTTTCCCGTTTTTTCTACTACAATATCATATTCTGGGGTCTCAAGGCTTCCTATTTTGTCTCGACTTTTTATAAAATAGTCCATGTAACCATAGTTTTTTAAGGTAATACTGCTTTCTAGGTATTTTTGGTCTCCTATTGCTTTTATGGTATATGGTGAATGTATAGGATTTCCGTCCATATGTAATAGTCCAGGTGCTAGAGTTTTTACATCTGTAAGAGCTGTTACCCTAATTCCATTTACTGAGATTGCTTCTGCACCTGCTAGCCTTAATTCATTTATCAGTTTGTATATATCATAATCGTCAATTTTTGCATATTCACTATCTTCTAATTTAACAATTATACCTTTTCCTTTAACCGCAATCTTTCCGAGTCGCATATTAGCTTGCTGTAACTCTTCTTCTAAAAGTATAGCCGCTTCATCGTTATTTTCCATTGTTGAACGATATTCTTCTATTTTTGTTTGAGTGTCTATAAGTTGTTTACTTGCTTCTTCATATTTTTCTTTCCAGCTTGCAACTTCTGCTCTTAATTCTGTATCTCTCATGGCTTCAAGAGTTGTAATATCTGTTTGTTCTACGGTTCTAAATTGCATAAGTATAACCGCCACTAATAAAGCAACAATTGCACCTATTGTAACTATCATTGTTCCTCTGCCCTTCATTTACGTCTCTCCTCTCTTAATCAGTATATACTTCCATGTGCGTTGTACTAATAGTTCCTGTAAACTTTGGAATTGTAATCGAGTTTGATTTTTTTGGTTCTTCCTTAACTACTCCAAATGTACGTAACTCTTCTAAAATGGCCTTTGGAAAGCTTATTGCTCCTATTAATCTTTCAGGATATCCGTATAGCTTTTATCTCAAATGGAGCACTTACCTTTTGTCCATTTATTCTAACAACATTTCCATCACAAACTATTCCTGTTGTATTTACTATTCTTTGATCATTTATTGAAATTGCCTCTGCTCCGCCGTTTTTTAAATCATTTACTAATTTTATTAAATCATTATCGTGTACAATATAGTCTGCAATGTTTCCAATCATTGTACTTTCTGCAATGGTAGATTTATTATCATCTAAAACAATTGTAATTCCTTTCCCTCTAACCTCGGTTAATCCAAGCAGACGATTTGCAAGTTTTAGTTCTTCCCTCGTGCTCGCTGAGCTTTCATTGTTTGCAGATACATCTTTTCTAGCTTTATCTA
This sequence comes from uncultured Clostridiaceae bacterium, assembly GCA_947167695.1. Classification (GTDB taxonomy): domain Bacteria; phylum Bacillota; class Clostridia; order TANB77; family CAG-508; genus UMGS1754. The sequence goes on along the minus strand of CAMVIX010000009.1, from coordinate 11,097 downwards.
GCTTTTTTTCTTCTTCTTGAACCTTTCCATATATTTCTTCGTATCTTGCTTTCCATTTAAAGACTTCATCTCTTAGTCCATTTTCAGAAAATGATCCCGCTACAGTTTTATTTGCGTCTTCAATTGTTTTTATTTGTATTGAGATTGCAAATACAAGAATTAAGCATACTGCCCCTAATATAATTGCTATATGAATTTTTTTCAATTTATATCACCTCTTCAATTATATATCTTTTTGAACAATTTCACAATACCTCTACACTTTTTCTCTTGTATATACATCGCCTTTATTAATGTCGCTGTTGATAAATATTTCAGATTCTATTCCCTTTTCTCTTTCTAATATTTCTTTTAAATACATTATTCTAGTATTAATGTTACTTGCATTCCCCAAGTATACTGTCTTTCTTTCCCCAGCTAAGTATATTGTATAGTTGTTTTTATCCGCAACATTAATTCCTGTAACTAATCCCGCCAAATCATAGCTACCTAAAGTATCCATTATTTTTAAAACTGTCTCTAGTTTTTGAAGGTCTTCCTTATTTAATCTGTTGCCCTCCATAAAATTCTCAATAGGTGTGCTTATTCCTGAAATAATTGGTACTGGTATTTTATTTTCGGTTATTTCTAACATATATCCTTGATTGTTTATGTATACAACGCTATTTATGTATTCTAACATATATGTAGGAAATCTCTCTACTAATTCTATTGTAATTTCACTTGGAAGTTTTCTGCTTACTTTTACGCTCTCAATATAAGGGTTTTCTTTAATTTTTCTTTCTGCTTGCTTTGTATTTATTTTGAAAGTGTTAGTATCACTATTAACTTCTGCTATACTTATTATTTCTTCTGTACTTAATTTATTATTTCCTGTTACTGTTATAGTTTTAACATCAAAAACTGGCGACATCATAAAATACACAATGGCACCTATTATAATGATAAGCAGAACTATAATTCTAACTATTTTTACAGCTTTTCTATTAGTCTTCTTACTCTTTTCTATCTGCTTTTTTTCTTTCTGTGCCTTCTTATTATTTTTTACATTTTTATTCTTTTTTGGCTTGTCCTCTTTTTTAGTAATTCCTATAACTATTTCGTCGTCAAAATCAAACATATCTGTTTGACTATTCTTTGAGGCAGGCTTTTTATTTCCTGCCACTTTTTTTGACTTTTTCAAAACTATTCACCCTCTTTTATAGTAACTTCTGCTCCTAAATTATTTAGTTTTTTATCAAAATTTTCATATCCTCTTAAGATGTATTCTATGTTATTTATTCTCGTAATACCTTTTGCATGCAGTCCAGCTACAACAAGAGCTGCTCCGCCTCTTAAATCTGAACTATATACTTCCGTTGCATGCAATCTTCTTACTCCCTTTATAACGGCCATTCTTCCTTCAATGCTGATTTTTGCACCCATCCTTATTAATTCACCTGCATATTTGTAACGATTTTCAAATATGTTTTCGATAATGATGCTGGTACCCTTTGCAACCGTCATACATGCTCCATATATAGACTGCATATCCGTTGGGAAGCCTGGATATGGCATGGTTTTTATTTCTGTGCAAAGCAGTCTTTTAGGTGCCTTTATTTCTATTTTATCTTTCTGCAAATACAATTTGCAACCACTTTCTTCAAGTTTGCTTATAACAGGAACAATATGGTCTGGGACCACATTTTCTAGTACAATGTTACCATTCGTAATACCACAACAACACAGAAAGGTTCCTGCTTCTATCCTATCTGGCATTATCTTGTAACTTACTTCTTTTAGATTCTTAACGCCCTTTATCCTAATAACATTTGTGCCCGCGCCTTCTACTTTTGCCCCCATTAGATTTAGGAAATTTTGTAAATCAACAATCTCCGGTTCCATTGCTGCATTTGTTATAATTGTTTCGCCTTGCGCAAATACTGATGCTAATATTAAATTTTCTGTAGCACCGACACTTGGAAAATCTAGATGGATTTCTGTGCCTACTATTTTATCACAACTGCACTTAATAAATCCACCCTCTTCTTCAATATTTATTCCTAATTTTCTAAATCCGTTTAAATGCAAATCAATAGGCCTTGCTCCAATCTCGCAACCTCCTGGATATGAAAACACGGCTTTTTTGAATCTACCAACTATGGCACCTGCCATTATTACAGATGAACGCATTTGCCTCATTAGTGCATATGGTATTTCGTAAGATATTATGTTTGATGAGTCTATTGTTATTTTATCATTTTTCTTTTTTACCTTGCAACCTATTAGTTTAAGTATCTCAAGTGTTATTTGTATATCATGAATATTTGGTATGTTATATAATTTAGTAGTTTTGCCATTTAAAATTGCTCCTGCAATTATTGGCAGAGAGGCATTTTTCGAACCTGAAATTTTAACTATGCCTTCTAGTTTTTTTCCCCCATTGATTATGTAGCTAGACATTATTGCAATCACCTTTTTTCTTTTTGCTATATTGTATGTCTGCTTTCCATAAAAGGTGATTATAATTTAAATCTGTGTGGTAATAAATCTTCAATTGTGTAAATTTGTTGCTTTTCGGCTGATTGATAAATAATTATTTTAAAATCCTTGTCTACAAATTCTTGCATAAATTGTCTGCAGTAGCCACATGGTGTTCCAAAGTCTAATTCCTTCTCTCCCTGTTTTCCTGATACTACTACAATAGATTCAAATTCTGTTTCTCCTTCTGAAATTGCTTTACAAAAAGCTACTCTTTCAGCACATATTGACTGTATTCCATTGTTTTCTATATTGCAACCTGTATATACCTTACCTGTTTTTGTTTTTAGTGCAGCTCCTACTTCATACTTTGAATATGGAGCATGTGCTTTTTTCTTCGCTTCTATTGCCTTTAATATTTGCTCTTCCATATATATCACATCCTTTTATTCTTTTATTATATATACATCAAGTTTAAAAATCAATATATACTTAAACATTTTTTCACCTCTCTACATATTATGTAAAGAGGTGAAAAAAATGCTTGTAAACCTGCTTAGTGTTGCATTTATTTTAAGTGTAGATTCGCTTGGTGTTGGAATTACCTATGGAATACGAAATATTAAAATTTCTATCAAATCAAAATTAGTTTTACTTATAATATCCTTTATTATAACTCTTTTGTCTACTAGCATAGGTTTTATTTTGCTTACTATTTTACCTGATTGGCTACCAAATATGCTAGGATGCATTATTCTTTTATGTATGGGGTTCTTCATAATTATCCAAAGTTTCAAAAGGCAATCTGGTATAACCGAAATTTTGAGAGATCCTGCTATGTCGGATTTAGACTCTTCTCAAACTATTGATTCTAAGGAAGCCCTCATTTTAGGTCTTGCTATGTCTGTAGACTCTCTTGTTTGTGGAATTGGGTACAGCATAGCCTATAATTTTTCATTTATTTTTCCGTTTTTAGTATCAATATTTCAACTTATATTTTTGTCTATTGGTATTATATTAGGTAAAAAAATCAACTCAATTTCCTCTCTTTCCCCTGCTATATGGAGTAGAATTTCTGGGATTCTGTTGATTTTCCTCGGAATAATAAAACTATTATGAAGAAGCTCATTTAAGTTTCATTGAGAGTAGTTTGCTAACTCCGTTTTCTTCCATTGTAATTCCATAAACTGTATCAGCAGCTTCCATTGTTCCCTTTCTGTGTGTTATCATTAAAAATTGCGTATTTTTAGAAAAATTCTTTAAGTAGTCTGCAAAGCGATATACATTTACATCGTCTAAAGCAGCTTCAATTTCATCTAAAACACAGAATGGTGCTGGATTGATTTTTAATATTGCAAATAATATTGCTATTGCAGTTAATGCTTTCTCTCCTCCTGATAGTAGCATCATATTTTGCAATTTTTTTCCTGGTGGCTGTGCTTCTATGTCTATTCCACACTCTAGTATATTTGCTTCATCTGCAAGTTTAATCTCGGCTTTTCCTCCGCCAAATAGTTCTGTAAACACAGCTCCAAAATTTTTATTTATAACTTTAAATTGCTCTGCGAATTGTTCTTTCATTGATGAAGTTAATTCTGAAATCATACCTCTTAATTTGATACTTGAATTTTCTAAATCTAGGCGTTGCTCACACATAAAGTCATATCTTTCTTTTGTGTTTTTGTATTCTTCAATTGAGTCTACATTTACGCTTCCTAAATCTCTTATATCGCTTCTTAGGCGGTTTACTTTTTTTGTAGTATCTGATATGTTTTGAGGTTTTTCATATCCTACGGCATTATTTGGTGTTATCTCATAGTCTTCCCACATTTTGTTAATAACTTGTTCTAGCTCTACTTCAATTTTGGATTTTCTTACCTCTACCTTTGAGATTTGGTCTTTCAAGTCTGCTACAGCTATTCTCTGCTTTTCTTGCGTGTTTTCGTTTTCTTCTTGCTTTATAAGTTTTTCTTTTCTTATATCCTTAAGCTCTAGCATTTTAGTATCGCTATTTGTAACTTCTTCGTTAATTCTTTCTATTTCGTTTTTAAGGTTTTCTATTTGATTGCTTAAGTTTTTCTCATCTTCTGCAATTTTAAGCTTTAACTCTCTTTTGTTTTCCACACTTTGATTTGTAGCTTTAATGTCCTCATTTATTCTTGCTACCATTTCATCTATTGAACTTTCACTTTCATCAAAAGATGAAACTGATATTTTCAGATTAGTAATATCAAGTTTTAAGTCATCAATATATTCTTGATTATCTTTATTATTCTCTGCAAACCTGCTGATTTCGGTATTTAGCTCATCATTTTCTTTATCAATGCCTGAAATTTCTTTGTTTAAGCTCTCCTTTATAATATTAGCATTTTCTATTTCGCTTGTAAGTGTTTCTTTCTCTTGTTTTAATTTCGTAAGTCTTGTTTCTAGTTTAGTAACATTTTCTTCAACTGAAACTAGTCTTTGTTTTTCTGTAGCATAGTTTATTTCCATTTCTGCCATTTGTTTTTCTAAACTCATTGCTTCTTCTAATACTGTTTGTATACTATTTTCGTAATTTTCTTTTTCTTCAATTGTTTTTTTCAGATCCGCATTAATCTTCTTTACTTCCTGCTCTAAATTTTGGATTTCTTGCTTTCTACCTAAAATACTAACTGTTTTCGGTGCAACATATCCACCTGTAATGCTACCTGAAGAATTAATTATATCTCCTTTTAATGTTACTATTCTAAAACTGTATTGGTTTTGTCTTGCTAAAATCACTCCTGTGTCCATGTTGTCTACAATAACAGTCCTGCCTAACAAATTAAGAACAATTTGCTCATATTTTTTTTCACATTTTACTAAATCAGATGCTACTCCTATTACTCCTGGAAGTGCATTTTTTATAAGCTTATCTATTTTTTTCCCTTTTATTGATGTAATAGGTAGAAAGGATGCTCTTCCCAACTTGTTTTCTCTTAAATAATTAACTAATTTTTTTGCTGTGTCTTCATCCTCTGTTACTATGTTTTGTGTTGCTTGTCCCAAGCACATCTCTACTGCTGTCTCGTATTCCTTTGGGACATCAATTAAATCAGCTAATACTCCATGCATACCGTCTCTAAGAGAACTATTTTTTTCAGATTCTTGTAGTAAAACTTTTACACTTTTTGAATATCCTTCTTTTTCCCTTTCTGTCTCAATTAGGAATTTAGCTCTAGATTCTTTCATTTGAAGCAGATTATTTAATTCTTGAACTTTTCTTTCATGTTCTTTTGTTTTTTTATCGGCTTCTTCTTTTCTTTTAGTTATTTCCTCTAGCAACAATGCCGATTTGTTGCGTTTTGATTCAATTTCTGAAAAAACTTTACTAATTTCTGTTCTGGTCATCCTTGAACTATCAAGTTCTGAAATAGTAGAAGAGATATCATTCTCTATATTTGTTTTCCTTTTAGTTAAATTTTCTATATTGGAATTTTCTTCAGCTATTTTATTCTTCTTTTCATATTTTATGTCAGTGTTGTTTTGAACTTTAAGCTTTTTTTCTTCAATTTCTTTCTCTTTACTTGATAGTTTCTCAGAAATAATTGCCAGTTCTTTTTCTTTTTCTTCAAGTTCTTTTTCAAATTTTTCCTTGTTTGCAAAAAGATTAGTTTTCTTATCATTCTTTTGCTTTTTTTCTTCTTCTAAGTCTTTTAGCTTTTGGATAAGCTCATTTATTTCTTCACTAAATCGAATACCATTTTGTTTTCCTGCTTGAATTCTTTCTTCTGCAACTTTTATATCTGAATTTAGCTGTTCTATTTTTTTCCCACTTTCAAATCCAAGATTTTGCATTTCTTCAATTTGTGCATTTAAGTTTTCAATTTCCTCTTTTAGCTTTTCTTTAAGTTTTTGCATTTCATTTTGTTTTGCTTCTTCGCTATTTAGTTGTTCTTGATATGTATCTATGTTTTTAGTTAATTCAAGCAATTTCTCTTTATAATTATCAATATTGTATAGAAAAAGGCCAATTTCAATCCCTTTTAATTCTTCACGTAAATCAAGAAATTTTTTAGCTTTTTCAGACTGACTTTTAAGCGGTTCTATCTTAGCTTCAATTTCTAATAAAATATCATTTACTCTAAGTAAATTTAGCTTAGTCTGTTCAAGTTTTTTTTCTGCTTCCTCTTTTCTAGTTCTATACTTTACAATTCCGGCTGCTTCTTCAAAAATGCGACGTCTATCCTCTGATTTATTACTCAAAATTTCATCAATTTTGCCTTGTCCTATAATAGAATATCCATCTTTTCCAATTCCCGTATCCATAAATAACTCTAATATGTCTTTTAATCTGCATGGCACCTTATTTATATAGTACCCAGTTTCCCCGCTTCTGTATAGTCTTCTAGTAACTACAACTTCTTCGTATTCTACTGGCAGTTTACCATCTGAATTATCAAACACAATAGAGCATTCAGCATAGCCTAGTGATTTTCTGTTTTGAGTTCCTGCAAAAATAATATCTTCGGACTTTGAGCCACGGAGAGATTTCATGCTTTGCTCTCCAAGAACCCATCTAATTGCATCTGAAATATTACTCTTGCCTGAACCATTTGGTCCGATAACAGTTGTAATTCCTGGCATAAACTCCAAAGTTGTTCTTTCTGCAAATGATTTAAATCCATATAATTCTAATCTTTTTAAATACATTTTTTTACCTCTTAGATATTTTTTTCACTATAATAATACCTTAAAAAAGAATTTTTTACAATAGCTTTTCTCTTATCATTTCCATAGATCTTTTAGCCATTTTACTATATTTTTCTTGCTTGTCACGTATTTTTTCTGGAAGTTCTGGTAAAATTCCGAAATTTGCATTCATTGGTGAAAAATGTTCTTTAGGCATAGATATATAGTCTGCCAAAGCACCAATTACTGTTTCTTTTGGGAAAAGCTTCTTTTCTTGTCCTTTGTATTTTCTTATTGCGTTAATTGCAGCAACCATGCCTGATGAAATAGATTCCACATATCCTTCTACACCTGTTATTTGTCCTGCAAAATAAATATTATGATTGCGTTTTAAATTATATGTTTCATCTAATAGCTTTGGTGAATTTATATATGTATTTCTATGCATTACTCCATATCTTGCAAATTCAGCATTATTTAGTCCTGGTATCATTGAAAATACTCTTTTTTGTTCTCCAAATTTTAAATTTGTTTGAAAACCTACCATGTTGTATAATGTACCGCAAGCTATTATCTTGCCTTAATTGAACAATTGCATATGGTCTTTTTCCTGTACGTGGATCTGTAAAGCCTACCGGTTTTAATGGGCCAAATCTTATTGTCTCTTCCCCTCTTTTTGCCATAACTTCTATTGGCATACAGCCTTCAAATATCTCACGTTTTTCAAATTCGTGCAGAGTTACTACTTCTGCATTTATTAATTCTCTGTAAAACAATTCGTATTCTTCTTTTGTCATTGGTAGGTTTATGTAGCTGCTGTCTCCCTTTCCGTATCTATCACCATAAAAGGCTATATTGAAATCTATACTATCTTTTTCAATGATTGGAGCTGCTGCATCATAAAAGGCTAGATTCTCATCACCTGTTAATTTTTTTATTTCTTCAGATAGTGCATCTGATGTAAGTGGTCCTGTGGCAATTATTGTGATATTGTCTGTTAGGTTGTGTAGCGGTTGCATATTATGCAACCCGTATTTTTTCGCAGGCAGGATGATATGCTGTCCCTACCTCTGAATGAATTATCTCTATATATGGATTGCTTTCTATCTCCTCTGTTACACGTCTAGCAAATACATCTCTATCTACCGCTAGAGCTTGGCCTGCCGGGACCGCTGTTTCGTCTGCTATTTTGATTAATAGCGAATCTAATAATCTAAGTTCTTCCTTTAGTAAACCACATGCATTTGTTATGCTGTTTGATTTAAAAGAGTTGCTACATACTATTTCAGCAAAATCCTTATTTGAGTGTGCAGGTGAAAATTTAGTTGGTTTCATCTCGTACAGTTTTACATGTATTTTCTGTTTTGCAATCTGGTACGCAGCTTCGCATCCGAGCGAGGCCACCTCCTATAATGTTTATATGATCCATATTCTACTACCCCTTTTCTTTCGCCAAAGGGGACACACCTCGCAAGCGAGGAATGTCCCCATTTGGCTCTATACTATTATTTCTTTCTTTTCTTCCATCAATTCAGGTTTTTTTATAAATTTAATCAATTGCTTAAATGCATTTGCAAAGTAGTATCCATCACATATCCTTTCGTCTCCCACAAATGATAAAGATATACATTTTTCTTCTATTAACTCATCATCTTCTGGAACATAGTCTTTCTTCTTTTTTCCCATAGCAAAGAACATGCTTGTCGTACCAAAATTATATATATGATGGTAAATTGCATCTATTCCAAGTGAACCAACATTTGTTAAGAATGCGCTTGTATGAAATGGGCTAAATTCTATAATAGATTTTGGAAGTATGCCATATCTGTCCATCAGCTTTAATGTGCATATTATTGTTTTTAGCACTATATTTGGTGTTTTTTCTAATTTTTTTAAAAACTTGTCCATGTTGTTTTCTGCATTTGCATCTTTATTTTTTACTATTGCATTTTCTAATTTTTCCCTAATTTCAAACAAATTCTCAGTTCCGTCAAATTTTAGCTTAACTAAAGTTTCTTCTCCTTCATCACTCATTGACTTTTTAATCATCAAGCTCATCCAAATTTCGTTTCTCTCATAAGGAATGGAATTAACTATAAATCTATTTAATTCTGGTTTAGCAGCTATTGTTTTTACTATTGCAGCATAAATAATGTGCATATATGATAATTTTATTCCCTCTTCTGCTTTTTTGCTTATGTATTCGTCCATTCCTTTAATTGGTATGTCTTGAGTAAAGTAAACTTGTGAATCTACTCTCGTTGGCATAATATGTGGTATTACTCTAAATAGTAGTGATGCATTTTTTACTTTTCTTCCATCTGCTCTTATTCCAAACATGTTTTATTTCCCCTTTTATAATTACATTTGGCATTTGACATTTTGTAATTATACTAAACGTTAAATACTAAATGTTATTTACTATTTTTTGTTTTTTTAGTTCCAGCTTTTCTTGTCTTCTTTTCTGTTTCCTTTTTTATCTCTTCTGCTTCACCTTTATCTTCGTATTTTTCTCCATTTTTAGGCTTGTTCCAAGATATATAATCACATGATTTGGGATTATTTTCGCATATATAATAATTTCTTCTTTTCTTGGTTTTACGTACTTGTACCTTGCCTCCACATTTAGGGCATGGTACATCTATTGTTTCATAAAAAGGCAAGGCATTTTTGCATTCAGGGTATCCGCGGGCACGCTAAAAATTTACCATATTTGCCATATTTTATTACCATATTTCTTCCACATTTTTCGCATATTACATCTGTTACTTCTTCTTCTAGTTTAACGTGCTCTAATTCTTTTTCTACTTTTTCAACAGTTTGCTCAAATGGTCCATAAAATTCTTTTATAACACTCTTCCAATTTTCTTTTCCATCAGCAATTTCATCAAATTGCGATTCCATCTTCGCGGTAAACTCTTCATTTACTACATCTTTAAAATTTTCTACTAATAACTTATTAACCGCTTTTCCAAGTTCTGTTGGCATTAATTGTTTTTGATATTTTTCTATATATCTTCTCTCTAAAATTGTCGTTATTGTTGGCGAATATGTGCTTGGTCTACCTATTCCTTTTTCTTCTAAGGCTTTAACTAAACTTGCTTCGGTATATCTTGGTGGTGGCTCTGTGAAACTTTGTTTTCCGTCTAGTTTTATTTTGTTTACTTCTTCTTTTATCTCTAAATCTGGAATTTTTGTAAATTCTTCTTCTTTTTCATTATCAACGCCTTCTACGTAAAGAGCCATAAATCCTTTAAATTTAAGTGTCTGTCCATTTGCTTTAAAATCATAATCTCCAGCTTTGATTGTTATAGCTACTGTGTCGTAGACTGCAGCTGACATTTGGCTTGCCAAAAACCTTTGATAAATTAGCCTATATAGCTTATACTGGTCAGCTGTAAGTGAATCCTTTATTTCCTCTGGTTTGATTGAAGCATATGTTGGTCTAATTCCTTCGTGTGCATCTTGTGCATCAGCATTTGTACGATAATATCTATTCTCATAATATTCTTTTCCATACATGCTTTCTATTTCAGCTTTAGCAGCTTTTCTTGCTTCCTCAGATATTCTTGTAGAATCTGTTCTCATGTATGTTATAAGACCTACCGTGCCTCTGTCTAGTTTTACACCTTCATATAGTGTTTGTGCAACAGACATCGTCTTTTTTAAAGTGAAACCTAGCTTTCTTGATGCCTCTTGTTGCATTGTACTTGTTGTAAATGGTGGAGCTGGTGTACGTTTCTTTTCGCTTTTTTTAATTTCCTGAATAATGTATTTCTCCGAATCTAGTTCATTTAATAATCTATCTACTTCTTCTTTTTTATGTAATTCTAGTTTCTTTCCACCTTTAGGAGCGCGACTATATCGACTCCCACCGTGAGGTGTCGCCCTTGCGCAAGGCCGATGACGCCATCGAGCTCGACAACTCTAATATGACCATCGCCGAGCAGAAAGAGTGGCTCATGGAGCGCTTCCGCGAGCGTA
>CAMVIX010000008.1 GCA_947167695.1 uncultured Clostridiaceae bacterium | reverse complement strand
ATTAGATGAAATATATAAAGCTTGTAGACGGATTAAAATCTAATGCTAATGGATTTGAATATAAGATTGGTGAATTAAATGAGTCTGAAACGTGGAATCCAACAACTTTTGATCCTGCATTAATGGGAGGTTTTAATTTTTCAGTAGAAAACAAAATATTAAGATGGATACATAGAGGAGATACAATTTATGATGTGGAAATACCTGAAGATGCAGAAGTAATAGATTGCCCAAGTCCAAATTGTCCACATGGTGTATTTATAGCAAATAAAATTATTTTAACTAATCCACGTAAAGTAACTGAAAATATGGTTATGGATTTTTATAACAAATCTGATTTACCTCAAAAAACATATTATCAATGTATTGTTGTAGTTTTGTTTAAAAACTATGTAAATGTGGCGAAACAAATAATTAAAGATAAAGTAAATAAGAATAATATTGATGATTATATAAATGAATTTGAAAGATTTATCACAGATAAACATGATGGATTAATACATAAGTTTAATTATGATGATTTATGGCAAGAAGCAAAAGATATATATGATATACTTTTAAAAATACAAAAAGGAGCTGATTAAAATGGAAAAAGAAAAGTTGCCAAGTACAAACATTAACTGGTACCCAGGGCATATGGCTAAAACAAAAAAACAAATCCAAGAAGATATAAAATTAGTTGATATTATCGTTGAGATACTGGATGCTAGAATTCCCAAAGCATCACAAAATCCAGATATTTCAAAGTTGATAGAAGGAAAAAAGCATATTGTAGTATTAAACAAAAGTGACTTAGCTGAGGAAAACGAAAATAAGCGTTGGCAAAGTTTTTTTAATAGTAATGGAGTACCTTGCATAGTTGCAAATTCAAATAGTGGAATTGGTAGCAAAGAAACTATTATAAAAGTTCAAGAAATTATGGCTGATGATTTACTTAAGCAAGAGCAAAAAGGTAGAGTACAAAAAAATATTAGGCTAATGATTGTTGGTATTCCGAACGTGGGTAAATCTTCATTTATAAATCGATTAGCAAGGAAAAATAGTGCAACGGTAGGAAATAAGCCAGGCGTAACAAAACAAAAGCAATGGATACGCATAGAACATAATATAGAACTTCTAGATACTCCAGGCATTTTGTGGCCAAAATTTGAAAGTCAAGAAGTAGCACTAAACTTAGCATTTACAGGAACTATAAAAGATGAAATAATGGACGAATACGAAATTGCATATTATCTAATTTCTTTTTTATACAACAACTATCAGCAAAGGTTAAAAGATAGATACGGGTTAGATAATGAAGACCTAGATAAGGATATTATAGGGCTACTTGAGCTTATAGGGAAGAAACGTGGTGCGATTATGTCTGGGGGAAGAATTGATGAAACGAAAACAGCAAGAATAATTTTAGACGATTTTAGAAGCGGAAGACTTGGTAGAATTACTTTGGAAAGGGTGAAGTAAAATATATGGAACAAATAAAAACACAAATAGAATTAAATACAATGTCACCACTAGTTTGGGCATATGTTGGTGACAGCATATATGAATTATATATTAGAACGCATTTAGTAAAAACTACAAAACTAAAACCACACCAGCTACATATTGAAACAGTAAAACATGTTAAAGCTGGGGCGCAAGCTAGTACTTTAGAAAAAATTAAAGAAGCCTTAACAGAAGAAGAACTAGACATTGTAAGAAGAGCACGAAATACAGAAAACCATCATTTGCCTAAAAATACAAATGTAATGCAATACAAAAATGCAACGGCATTAGAAGCACTTATTGGATATTTATTTTTAGAAGGCAGGGAAGATAGGTTAAAGGAAATATTGGAAGAATGTGTTGAAAAATAGTTTTAAATCTTGTCAAAAAGCATTTTTGACAAGATTTAAAATTTATGATATAATTTTTTAGTTAATTTTGAAAAAAGAGGTAATAAAAATGAATAACCAAAAAATAAGAAATGTAGCAATAATTGCACACGTTGATCATGGTAAGACTACTTTAGTTGATGCTATGCTTAGGCAAAGTCATGTTTTTCGTGACAATGAACAAGTAGCAGAGCGTGTAATGGACTCAAATGATCTTGAAAAAGAAAGAGGAATTACTATACTGGCTAAAAATACGTCTGTTATGTATAATGACGTAAAAATAAATATAGTGGATACACCAGGACATGCTGATTTTGGTGGAGAAGTTGAAAGAGTTCTTAAAATGGTTGATGGAGTACTTTTATTAGTTGATGCTTTTGAAGGTGCCATGCCACAAACAAGAGAAGTATTGAAAAAGTCTTTAGCTCTTAATTTAAAACCAATAGTGGTAGTAAATAAAATAGACAGACCAGGGGCAAATCCACTTAAAGTTGTAGATGAAGTGTTAGAGCTATTTATTGAGCTTAATGCAAATGATGAACAGCTTGATTTCCCTGTTGTATATGCTTCAGCAAAAAATGGAATAGCAAAAATGAATTTAGATGATGAATCAGATAACCTAAATTGTTTATTTGAAACAATAATAGACAAAATAAATCCACCTGCATGTGACGAAGAAGGCACTATGCAAATGCTAGTATCTAATATAGACTATGACGATTACCTAGGAAGAATTGCAGTTGGTAGGGTAGAACGTGGATCAGTAAAAAATGGTATGGCTGTAAGCGTTTGCAAAGCGGATAAGACCGAAAATGGTAAAATTGCAAAATTATTTACTTATTATGGTTTAAAGAAGACTGAAGTAGAAGAGGTAAAGGCAGGAGATATTGTAGCTCTATCGGGAATTGCAGATATTAATATTGGAGATACGATATGTGATATTAATAATCCAGAAAAAATACCATTTGTAGATATTGATGAACCAACAGTATCAATGACATTTAGTGTAAATGATGGCCCATTTGCTGGAAAAGAAGGAACATTCGTAACCTCAAGACATATTCGTGATAGACTTTTTAAAGAATTAGACAGAAATGTTTCACTTAGAGTTAAAGAAACAGATAGAGCTGAAAGTTTTGAGGTATCTGGACGTGGAGAGTTACATTTATCTGTTTTAATTGAGACCATGAGAAGAGAGGGATTTGAATTACTTGTTTCAAGACCAAGAGTTATATATAAAGAAATAGATGGAGTAAAATGTGAGCCAATGGAAAAAGTTATTATAAATGTTCCAGATGACTGCATTGGAAACGTTATTGAAAAGCTTGGAAGAAGAAAAGGTGAAATGGTTAACATGGAGCCAGCGGAAGCTGGACATACAAAATTAGAGTTTAGAATTCCTGCAAGAGGTTTAATTGGCTATCGTTCAGAATTTATGACAGACACAAAAGGAAATGGAACAATGAGTAGTATGTTTGACGGATATGAAGAGTATAAGGGAGAAATTTCTTCTAGAACAAGAGGAGTAATTGTAGCATTTGAAAAAGGAACGTCTGTAACATATGGATTATACAATGCACAAGAAAGAGGAGATTTGTTCATTGGTGCTGGAACGGAAGTTTATGAGGGAATGATAGTTGGACTAAATTCAAGAGGGGAAGATATTGCAATAAATGTATGCAAAGAAAAGCATTTAACAAATACGAGAGCTTCTGGTTCTGATGATGCTTTAAGGCTCGTTCCACCTATTCAATTTTCTTTAGAAAAAGCCATTGAATTTATAAATGATGATGAGCTTGTGGAAGTAACACCAAAAAATATTCGCTTAAGGAAAAAAATATTAGACAGTAAAACAAGAGAAAGAATGGCAGCAAGAAAATAAGATCAATAATTTTTGCATGCCAAAGGCACGCAAGAAAGGCAATAAGAATGAATCAAGATTTATTTAATCAAATAAAAACTAAAGCTCTAGAAGACCACATTCCAATAATAATGGACGATACTTTAAAAGTAATAGAAGAATATCTTACAAAAGAAAAGCCAAATCGTCTTTTAGAAATTGGTACGGCAGTAGGGTATTCTGCAATTTGCTTTTCAAATTTTTTAACAGATGGTGGAATAATAGACACAATAGAGCTTGACGAAGAAAGAGCAGATATTGCAATAGAAAATATAAAAAATATGGGATTAGACAAAAAAATAAATGTAATTAAGGGAAATGCTGTCGATATACTACCAAGCCTAAAACAAGAATATGATGTAATATTTATAGACGCAGCAAAGGGAAAATATCCAGTATTTTTAACTGAGTCTATTAAATTACTTAAATCAAATGGAATAATATTTGCAGACAATGTGCTATATAAAGGATATGTAATGGGTACATATAATAAACACAAGCAAAGAACCGCAGTGAATCATTTAAGGGAATTTATAAAAATGGCAACAGAGAATATTAATTTAGACACTAAAATATTGGAAGTAGGAGATGGATTAGCAATAATTAGAAATAATAATTAAAAAATGAGAACTACATTTAAGGGACAGGTATTAAACCTGTCCCTTAAATGTGGAATTTGTATAAATAATCGATTTTGCTTATTTTAATTCTTTTCATCTAATTCTCTATTTGCAAGACAATCTGCATATGGCACATTATAAAAATATTGAAAACAATCTTCTAAACTTAATTCATGCATAGCTGGTTTCCCATCGATACTTCTAATAACAGCGTAACGTGGTACATTTGAAAGAGGATTTTTGCCGAGTGCCCTTGGCTTATATTTTTCTGCATGATTTGCATTACCATATTTTGCAAATTCATCCATTTTTGTAGTTTTTATTTGTGTTTCAAATCTTCTATTATGACCATTCATTGCAACACCTGACAAGTGTAATGCTTGATACCCATTTTCTTTAGGCGACAAAATATAGTCTTTTTCTCTATTAATTTCTGTATGAATACTAGAAGAAGCATAATAGCTTTTCAAATAATCTCTGATTTTATAGCAATACTTAATTAAAATATCTTCATCATTTTTACCATAAACGGAATTAATTATATGTCTAATACCGTGAATATCGTATACTTTATCAAGCCCCTTATGCCTTGCCTTATCTAATGTCGATTTAAAAGACTTTATTCTACAAACAGTATGGAAGTCTAATTCAGGAAAGATTTTTGAAATTGCAATATGTTCTCTATATGCTTGTCTATAAAAATCTTCTTTGTAGTCATACATATATTTGCTATACTCATCTATAGCAGTTGGTACATCAAATTTTAAGGTTTCTAAAAAATCATTTCTTGTATTCAACTTTTCTATCTCCTCTTGGATAATTATATTTAGCAACAAAAACTATTATACCATAGAAAATCAAATGTTGCAAGATGGCTTGATATGTGATATATTTATATACGAAAAGAGGTAGAAAGAAATGAAAAAACCAGAATTATTAGCACCAGCGGGAACGTTTGAAAAAGCAAAAGTTGCATTTAGGTATGGGGCAGATGCTGTATATGCAGGGACATCATCACTTTCGCTTAGAAGCCGTGCTGAAATGCAAGATAGCAATTTAGAAGAAACCATTAAATATGCTCATTCTCTTGGAAAAAAAGTATATGCAGCAATCAATATATTTGCATGGGATGAAAAGTATGATGAAATACGTAAACAAGCAAGAATATTAAATAATTTAAAGGTAGATGGAATAATTGTTGCAGATGGTGGAGTGCTTGAAATACTTAAAGAGGAAGCACCAGATGTAGATAAACACATAAGTACGCAGGCAAATATAGTTAGTAGTCATGCAAGCAAATTTTGGTACAACAATGGAGCAAAAAGAGTTATTTTAGCAAGAGAACTTAATAAAGAGCAAATAAAGGAAATAATGCAAAACAAGCCAAAGGACTTAGAGGTAGAAATGTTTATTCATGGGGCTATTTGCTTTAGCTATTCTGGAAGATGTTTTTTAAGTGATTTCCTAGCTGGAAGAAGTGCAAACTTAGGAGATTGTGCACAAAGTTGCAGATGGAGTTATAATATGTACGTAGAGGAACAAAACAATCCTGGACAGCTTATGCCGGTAGAACAAGATGAGAACGGTACGCACATTTTTTCATCTAAGGATTTATGCCTAATAAAGGAAATACCAGAAATTGTGGAGCTAGGCGTAGATAGTTTAAAAATAGAGGGAAGACTTAAAACAGAATATTATTTAGCAACAGTAATAAATGCTTATAGAAATGCAGTTGACGACTACTTTAAAAATCCTGAAAGCTATGATTATACAAAGTATTTAAAAGAACTTAATAAAGTTACAACGAGAAGTTTAACGACATTTTATTTTAATGATCGAAACAATAAAAATATACAAGAATACGAAGGAAAACAGTATAATCCAGATTATGAATTTGGTGGGATTGTAACAGATGCAAGTAATGAAAAAACTCTTGTAGAAATAAAGAATAGATTACAAGTAGGGGACATAATGGAAGTAATTATACCAAATAAAATAGAGCCTGTAGAGTTTAAAATTGATAAACTGTGGAGTAGCGAAACAGATGAAGAAATAGAATTTGTAAATCCAGGTAAACTAGGGCAAAGTGTAAGAATGAATATGCCTATTAAAGTAGAGAATGGATATATTTTAAGAAGAAGAAAATAAAAAAAGCAGGTTGTTATACCTGCTTTTGTTTCACATGAAAGAAGATAAGATTTGCTTTACTTCAAACATAGAAACGTTTTGAACCTGATTACTTTCGTCTACAACGACAAGGTTTGGTGCAAAATATGCTGGAAGAACATTTATTAATATGTTTCTCCGACCAGAGAAGATTTTAATAAGTGTTCCAACAAATTTGTACTCCAAGTTGTGGTCGTTGCAGAAATCAATTATGGCATGCACAGTTGATTTTTCGGTACTCATGTTCAATTCAGTCCTCCTATTAGATAGAATATAATAATTATACCATATATTTCCATAAAAATCAAATTTCATTTTTTTTACAAAAACTCTTTCAAAAAATGCTAAAATAGAATATAATATTTTAAATTATTTTATTAAGGAGAAACTATGCATAAAAAATGGGAAATTTGCGATGCAAATAAAGATAAAGTAGTAGATATATCAAACAAATACAATATACCAGAACTTATAGCAAAGGTTTTAATAGACAGAAATATTGAAGACGTTGATACATACTTAAATCCAACAAGAAATGATTTCCATGATCCATTTTTAATGCCAGATATGGAAATTGCAGTAGATGAAATTATTAAAGCTATAAATGAAAAACAAAAAGTAATAATTTACGGAGATTATGATGTTGATGGTATTACAAGTATTACTGTACTAAAAAAGTTTCTAGCAGAACGTGGCTTAGATGTAGACTATTATATTCCAAATAGACTGGATGAAGGGTATGGACTTAATAAAACTGCCATACAAAAGATTACTGATGAAGACTATAAAATTATTATTACAGTTGACTGTGGTATTTCGGGACTAGAAGAAGTTGAAATGGCAAATAATTTGGGAATAAAGGTAATTGTAACAGACCATCATGAACCAGCAGATACTTTGCCAAAAGCTGTGGCAGTTGTTGATGCAAAAAGGAAAGATAGCATTTACCCATGTAATGTTCTAGCCGGTGTAGGCGTTGCATTTAAAGTAATACAAGCATTAAGCATAAAACTGGGGTTAGATGAAAAAGAGTATTTAAAATATTTAGACATTGTTTGTGTAGGAACCATTTCAGATATTGTTCCACTTATAGATGAAAATAGAGTTATAGCTAAACTAGGACTTAAATTAGTTGAACAAACGAGAAATGTTGGGCTAAAAGCTCTTATCAAATCGTCTGGCTATAAAACAATCAGCTCAGGGATGGTATCGTTTGGAATAGCACCTAGAATTAATGCATGTGGAAGAATGGGATACGAGCAAGAAGGGGCAAAATTATTCTTAACAGATAATGTAACAACTGCAACTGCGATTACCGAAAGATTAAACAAGTACAACAAAGAAAGACAGTCTAAAGAAAAAGTTATATACGAAGAAGCTCAAGAAATGCTTAAAAACGAGCCAGAAGGAAATAGCATTATACTATGTTCAAAAGGCTGGCACCATGGTGTTATTGGAATTGTGGCATCGAAAATTACAGAGAACTATTTTAAACCATGTATTCTTCTTTGCGAAGAAGGAGAAGAAGCAAAAGGATCTGGAAGAAGTATACCAGGCTTTGATTTACATGATGCACTTTGCAAATCTAGTGAAACACTAGAAAAATATGGTGGGCATGGAATGGCTGTTGGGCTTACTCTAAAATTAAATCAATTAGAAAATTTTAAAACTAGATTTAGAAAAATTGTAGAAGATGCGAATATTGGAGATTTGGAGCAAGTTATTTTAATTGACAAGCAAGTTGAACTAAAAGAACTTACATTTGATGTAATCGAAAAGATAAAACTATTGGAGCCATTTGGAGAGGGAAATAAGATGCCAATTTTTATGTGCAAAAATCTAAAAATAGATTCTATAAGGTCTTTATCAGAAGGAAAACATCTTAAACTCACTTTAAAAGAAGGCAATCAGATTCTAAATGCAATAGGCTTTAATATGGGTAGTTTAGTACACGATTTTCTAATAGATGACAAGGTAGATGTTGTTCGGACAGTTGGAAATAAACGAGTATGGTGGAAACAAACAAATACAAATGTGTTTAAAGGATATAAGAAAGTCGTATTAATTTAAAGGGGGCATTTTTATGGAGGAGGAAATTAAGCAAGCTGGAATTGAAGACGTAATTAAAAGAATGAAACAAAACAATAAAAAATCAGATTCAAAGTTAATTATGAAAGCTTATGATTTTGCAAATGAAAATCATAAGGGACAGCTAAGAAAATCTGGTGAGCCGTACATTATTCATCCTGTTCAAGTTGCATATACTTTAGCTACATTAGGTTTAGATGATGAAACAATTTGCGCGGCACTTCTTCATGATGTCGTAGAGGACACAAATGTAACTATTGAAGATATTGCTAAAGAATTTAGCCAGTCTGTTGCTGAGATGGTAGATGGAGTAACAAAACTGGGAAAATTACAGTATAGTTCTGAAAAAGAACAACAAGTAGAAGATTATAGAAAAATGTTTTTGGCAATGGGCAAAGACATTCGTGTTATTCTAATTAAGCTTTCAGACCGCCTTCATAATATGAGAACTTTAAAATATTTAAAAAGGGAAAGGCAAATTGCAAATGCAAAAGAAACTTTAGATTTATATGCGCCTCTTGCAAACAGACTTGGAATATATTCGCTAAAATGGGAGCTAGAAGATTTATCTTTTAGGTATTTATATCCAGAAGAATACTATGAGCTAGTTGATGGAATTAATAAGAAAAGAGAAGAAAGACTACAATTTATTGATAATATTGTAGATGAAATTAAAGCGGAACTAAAAAAACAGCATATAGAAGCCGAAATTACGGGACGTGCTAAACATTTATACAGCATATATAGAAAAATGCTAAGAGACAATACAACACTAGACCAAATATATGACTTGTTTGCACTCAGGATAATAGTAAATTCAGTAAAAGATTGCTATGCAGCTTTAGGAGTTGTGCATGAATTATATAATCCAATGCCTGGCAGATTTAAAGACTATATTTCCGTTCCAAAACCTAATATGTATCAGTCGATTCATACTACACTTTTAGGACCAAAAGGAACTCCTTTTGAAGTTCAAATTCGTACATGGGATATGCACAGAGTTGCGGAATTTGGTATTGCTGCACATTGGGCATATAAGGAGGCAAATAATAACAATAATACAAAATCAAATGTAACTGTAACAGAAGATAAGCTTGCATGGCTTAGAGAAACACTAGAATGGCAAAAAGATATGCAAGACCCAGATGAATTTTTAAAAACTCTCAAAACAGAACTTTTTGAGGACGAAGTATATGTTTTTACACCAAAAGGAGATATAAAAGTTTTACCACGTGGAAGCACACCAATAGACTTTGCCTACAGCGTACATGCCGAAATTGGCAATAAAACAGTTGGAGCCAAAATTAATAGCAAAATGGTGCCAATCATTACAAAGCTACATAATGGAGACATAGTAGAAGTTATAACCTCGGATAATTCAAAAGGCCCAAGTCGCGATTGGTTAACTTTTGTAAAAAGTACAGGTGCTAAAACCAAAATCCAGCAATGGTTTAAAAAAGCAGAAAGAGAAGAAAATATAGAAAAGGGCAAAACCATTATTGAAAGAGAAATTAAGAAGATCGGTATGTCACATAGTGAGCTATTTAAACCAGAATGGGTACAAGTTGCAATGGATAGGTACAAGTACAGTTCAGTAGACGATATGTATGCTGCAGTTGGTTTTGGAGCTATTTCACCGGTAAAGATAATTTCTAGAATACTTGAAGAATATCACAAAGAACATAATGAAGAAAATATAGATGAAAAAATAGAAGAACTTTCAAGAGTGAGACCAAATGTAAATAAGAGTTCTGAAAGTGGTGTAATAGTAGAAGGAATTGATAATTGCTTAGTAAAACTTTCAAAATGCTGCAACCCGCTTCCAGGGGATAATATAATAGGCTATATTACAAAAGGCAGAGGCGTTTCAATTCATAGAGCTGATTGTGTAAATGTAAAAGACCTTTTAGCGGATGAAGAAAGAATAATAAATGTATCGTGGTATAATGACACAAAAGCATCTTACAATGTAGATATAGAAATTTACGCAAATGACAGAACAGGACTACTTAAAGATATAGTAACTGCAATAAATGATTCAAAAGCCAAATTAATGGCTGTAAATTCAAAAGCAACCAAAGAAAGAGTTGCTGTAACAGAAGTAACTATTGAAATAGAAAACAAAGATGAACTAAATAAAGTGCTAAAGATACTACGAAAAGTAGATAGCGTGTACGATGTAAAGAGAAGAAAGTAAGGGAGGAAACAAAAATGGCAGTAAGAGACAAAAATATATGGATATTAATATTATGCCTTTTGGCAGGACTAGTAATAGGAGGGTTACTTGGAGATATTGCAAAAAATGTAGATTTTTTATGGTGGCTATCATATGGAGAAGAATTTGGACTAGAAACACCAATTACATTAAACTTAAGTGTAATAACAATTACTTTTGGGTTAATGTTTAAAATAAATGTAGCTAGCATAATTGGAATGGTAGTTGCGATATTTGTATATAGAAAGATTTGAGATAAAACGAGGCTTGTGGGACATACTTTTTGCCTTAAAAAATGAAGTAAAAATATATGATAGTTTAAAATATGGAATGAAGGTGTTCTAAAACTCTTTTGCCAAACATATATTAAATATAAAGTTTGGACAAAGGAGTTTTTTATGTTTAATGTAGCAGTTATAAACATAAAGGATATTGGCAAAGTATTAGTTAAAATAATTGTTTTAATTGTAGTTATAGCAATTATAGTGTCTATACTAAAAAATAGTAGCAAATCATTAGGAAAGACAAATATAGAATATTCTTTTTTGAGTTGCTTAGATATTTGCATTCCTAGCCTAGAACAAATCGAATTTGAAAAACAAGAAAACTTTACATTGGGGAAAATACTAGCAGTAGAATTACCTATGCCTAATTATATAACTGAAGAAGAAAGTAAAGCACAAAAAGATGTAACAAAAAATGAAAAAAGTGTGAATACTGTATCTAATGCAGATTATAGTATTTCGATACCTGAAAATATTACAACTGAAGTAGTTGAAACACAAGTGCCTGAAAGCTATACAGATGTGCTAGGGGACGTTAACATAAAAAACGGCACTGATATACAGCTTACAGCAGATATGGTATCACAAGATCTAACATTTAAAAATTCTAAAAATATATTTATTTACCATACACATACATGCGAAAGCTATACGCCAAGTGAAGCTTTTCCATATGAAATGACAGGAAACTATAGGACGACGGATTTAAATTATAGTGTCGCAAGAGTTGGTACTGAACTTGAAGGATTTTTAAAGAATGAAGGATTTAGTGTTATCCATGATACCACATATTATGACTATCCTGCATATGATGGTTCTTATGATAGAGCATATGATTCAGTAAAACAGCAATTAGAAAATTATGAAGATACAGAAATACTATTTGATATACATAGAGATGCAATTGGAGATAGCTCCTATGCGCCACGTGTTAAAATTGGAGAAGAATTTGCAGCACAAATGATGTTTGTAATTGGATCAAATGGTGGGGGACTAGACCACCCTAATTGGCTACAAAATTTAAACTTTGCCATTAAAGTACAAGAAAAAGCAAATGAAAAATATCCAGGGCTTTTTAAACCTATTCTTCTACGAAATTCAAGATATAACCAGCATTTGGCAAAGGGTGCATGTATTATTGAGGTAGGAGCTACTGGAAATACTCTTGAGCAATGCAATAATAGTATGAAATATTTGGCGGATGTGCTAAAGGAGATTCTGTGAGCTTCAGAAATTTGGAGACTGGATAAACTCTTTAACCAATTTCTGCTACTGAATATTGCTTTTTATAGCAATAGACGAAATATAGCAATTTATCGGTTTGGGCTGCGGACGCTTCGCTATTTTTTGCAATCAAATTTGGAACAGCTTTTTTAACCTGCTCCAAATTTGTGCAAAAGACACCTCGTTTCACCTGCAAAATTCTATATTTCGTCTATTTTGTTTATGAAAGCCATTATCCAGTAACAAATTTCTTAAAAAAATTCATATTTTCTGTTGTATTTTAATGAATTATCTTATAAAATAGAGTGCGATAGGAGTGTGATTTACAAATGCCAAATATTAAATTAAATTATGAAACATCTGGAATACCTGATAAAGAAATAATGAAATACAAAAGCAAAGTGGAAAAAATACATAAGAAGCTTAATGAAAAAGCCAATGATGAAAAGGAGTTTATGGGATGGGTTGAACTTCCTACAAATTATGACAAAAAAGAATTTGAAAGAATAAAAAAGGCAGCAACTAGAATAAAGAAGACTTCGGATGTTTTTATTGTAATTGGAATTGGAGGCTCTTACTTAGGAGCAAGGGCTGTCATAGAATCACTTACACATACCTTTTTTAACAACCTAGATAGAAAGCATCGTAAAGCTCCACAGATTATATATGCTGGAAATAATATAAATCCAAATTATATTCATGATATTTTAGATTTTGTACAAGACAAAGACATATCTATAAATGTTATTTCCAAATCTGGTACAACAACAGAGCCAGCAATTTCTTTTAGAATATTTAGAGAATTGCTTGAAACAAAATATGGATTAGCTGAAGCAAGAAAAAGAATATATGTTACAACAGATAAAGAAAAAGGAGCTTTAAAAAATCTTGCTGATAATGAAGGATACGAAACATTTGTGATTCCTGATAATGTAGGCGGTAGATATTCGGTGCTAACAGCTGTACGGACTCCTCCCAATAGCTGTAGCTGGAATCGATATAGAAAAACTAATGAATGGTGCAAGGTTAGCACAGGAAAAATACAATGATAGTAGTTTAAAATATAATGAATGTTATAAATACGCTGTAATTAGAAATATTTTATATAAACTATATAAGAATACAGAAATACTGGTAAATTATGAGCCAAAGATGCATTATTTTACAGAATGGTGGAAGCAGCTTTTTGGAGAGAGCGAAGGAAAGGAACAAAAGGGAATATTTCCTGCAGGAGTGGACTTTACTACAGATTTACATTCTATGGGGCAATATATTCAAGAAGGAAGACGAAATTTGTTTGAAACTGTTCTTAATATAGAGAATTCAAAAAATGATATAAAAATAAAGACAGATGAAGATAATGTTGACGGACTAAATTTCTTGGCTGGGAAAACAATGGATTACATTAATAAAAAAGCTATGGAGGGTACAATAGAAGCACATGTAGCAGGTGATGTGCCAAATATTGTTATTAATATAGAAAAGTTAGATGCTGAGAACATAGGTGAATTAATTTACTTCTTTGAAAAAGCATGTGCTGTATCTGGAATGATATTAGATATAAATCCATTTGATCAGCCAGGTGTTGAGGCATATAAAAAGAATATGTTTAGATTGCTTGAAAAACCTGGGTATACAAAATAAATTATGGAGGTTGTTTATGAACAATGAGAGCATTATGGAAAAATATAAAGACGTAATAGAAGCTAGCAATAAAGAAATAATTGCATGTCGCTTTAATAATGAAATAAAACCATTAGATTTTCGCCCTAATATTGATGGAAAAACTGAATTTATTACCTTAAGGGAACGTGATGGAAAAAGAATATATGTGCGTGGGCTACTTTTTATTATGACAAAGGCATTTGAAGAGACTTATCCACAAGCACTTTTGACCGTAAATTATCAAATATCAAATTCTATGTTATGCCATATAGATAACATGGAAGTGACACAAGAAATGGTAGACAATGTAAATAAAAGAATGCAAGAGATAATATATAAGGATTTACCAATTGTAAAAAAACAGATGAGCAAGGGGGAGGCGGAAGAGTTTTATAAAAACCACCACACACTAAAAGGTAGGTTACAATTAAGTGCACAAAAACCAGGAAATATTTCGCTATATTATTGCGAGGATTATTTTAATTATTTTTATGGAGTAATGCCTATTTCAACAGGGCACATAAAAGCTTATGAACTTGCAAAATATGGAAATGCTTTATTACTGCGTTATCCAAGCAGATCGAATCCTAATGTGCTTTCTGAATTCAAAGACCATCCTAAATTGGTTGAAACGCTTGATGAATATGAAAACATACATAAAGTGTTAAATATTAATACGGTATATAAATTAAATAGAGAGATAGATATAGGAAGAATTGAAGGAGATATACTTATCGATGAAGCATTACATGAGAAAAAAATTTCTAATATTGCAGACGATATTCTTAAAAGAAAAAATGTTAAAATAGTTTTAATTGCAGGTCCATCTTCATCAGGAAAGACAACATTTGCACAGAAACTATGTATACATTTGAAAGTTAATGGATTAAATCCTGTTACTATTTCAGTAGATAATTATTTTGTTGAAAGAGATGAAAACCCAAAAGACGAAAACGGCAATTATGATTTTGAGTGCATAGAAGCTATTGATTTAAAACTATTTAATGAACATCTGCTAAAACTCTTAAATGGTGAAGAAATTGAAATGCCTATTTTTGATTTTACTCGAGGTACAAAAATGTATAACGGAAACAAAATGAAATTAAAAGAAAATGAAGTTCTTGTAATAGAAGGAATACATTGTTTAAATGATAAACTAACTGAACTAATTCCGAAAGAACAAAAATATAAAATTTATATTAGCGCTTTAACAGTATTAAACCTTGATTATCATAATAGAATCTCTACAACAGATACAAGACTTGTTAGAAGAATTGTAAGAGATCATCAATTTAGAGGATATTCCGCATTACATACGTTAAAAATGTGGGAGTCTGTTAGGCAAGGTGAAGAAAAAAATATTTTCCCTTACCAAGAAGAAGCAGATAGTATGTTTAATTCATCATTAATTTATGAGCTTGCTGCTTTAAAGAGTTATGCCATGCCACTACTTGAAGAGATAGATAATTCACACCCAGAATATTCAGAAGCGAAAAGATTGTATAGCTTCTTAAATTATTTTAATGATATTCCACAAGAAAATATACCATCAGATTCTTTGCTTCGTGAATTTATTGGAGGTACAATATTTGTTAATCCGGCAGAAAAAACTAAAGGAGAAATAAAATGAAAAAATTCACAGAAATAGATGAAGAATTTGTATGTGAAAATTGTGGCAAAAAGGTTACAAAACTCGGCTATTCATGTAGAAACCATTGTCCATATTGTCTATACTCCAAACATGTAGACATTAATCCAGGAGATAGAGCAGAAGAATGCCATGGGAAATTAAAACCGATTGGGTTAGAGATAGACAACAAAAAAGGTTATGTTATTATTTTTAAATGTGAAAAATGTGGTACTATTCGTAAGAACAAGGCTGCGAGGGATGATAATATGGATGAGATAATAAAACTAAGTGTACAACAATAACATTTGTATGGGTCGCATATCATGCGACCCATTAACATTAGAACAAAGGTGAGCCAAAGGGGACACACCTCGGTCTCGGAATGTCCCTCGGTTTGGCTCACGCCAAGCATTTGAGTCGACTTTTTCTATGCAATAAGTAATGGCTTATAGCAAAATTGGTAAAGAACCGAGCACAAAACCTATTATTGCAAAGTATGTAATAGATTTATAATTTTTAAGCAAAAATTTTATCAGAAATAATAAAATAGTTGCACCTATGCATAAGCCTATTCCCATAGGAATGAGTATGCTGAAATTTAAGCTCGCTACTGCAGATAAATATGCCTCATATTTACCAAGTAGCATTAAAATAATAGTGCTACTAATTCCTGGAATAACAACACCAGCTGACATGGCAACACCTGCAAACAAGTATGATGCAAAAGAAGTAGCAGAAATAATATGCATATTGCCAAAACTTTCAAGTGAGACTAGATAAATACTAAAAGATAGTGCAAGCAAAAGTGATAATATATGCTGTATTTTTATTTGTTTTATTTCTGCTTTTTTTATAATACTTGGGATACTTGTTAAAATCAATATGGCAATGCATATTTTTGCGAAAGTATTGTAATTTGCATATAGATATTTCAAAACGTTTCCAAATAATACAATACCTATAACAACACCAATAATTATAGGCAAGAGAAATTTTAGATTCACTTTTGTATTAGTAAAAAAGTTTAGAATAGAATTTATAATTTTTTCGTAAATTCCTAAGACTACACAAATTACACCACTGCTAATGCCAGGAAGAATGGCACCAGCTCCAATGAATATGCCTTTAAAAAAACCTAATAAACATTTTATCATAAATAAATTATATGCTATAACATTGAAAAAAATTATAAAAAAATGTATAATAAAAATAGGGTACTATTTTATGGAAAAGAGGCGTGAAAATGAAAAAGATATTTGGTATATTGGTTTTGATGATAATATGCATAGCCGTACTTACACAATCTTGTAATGCATTAACTTTCTTAGAAATGCAAAGTAAAGCTGATAAGTTTATATCTGAAGGAGAAGAAAATTCGCATATAGAAGAAGGGGATACAAATGAGCTAGTTAATGGTTTAGCAAATATTTTAACAACTATAGGTGTTGTAGTTGTTCTAGCGGGACTACTTATAATTGGAATAAGATACATGGTTGCATCTCCAGAAGAAGCTGCTAAACTAAAGGTAAGATTAGTTGGATTAGTTATTGCTGGAGTAGTTATTTTGTGTGCGTTTGAAATTTGGACCCTAGCTGGGCAATTCTTTAAGGTGAGTGAAAATGCAAAATATACATCAGCTGATTCAAGTAAAGAAACAGCAAGTGCTGAATTAAAATCAATAACGATATACCAAAAAACAAAAACAATAAGAGTAAACGAAACATACCAAATAAATGTGCATAAACTACCAACAAATGCAAAGAATGTAACAATTTCCTATGAAAGTACGAATGACGAAATTGCTTCCGTAGATGAAAATGGTCTGGTTACACGGAAAGTTTGAAGGAGATACGATAATCCAAGCAACAGCAATCCAAGAAACCACAGGGATAGTTGCACAGGCCCAAATAACAATTAAAGTGTCTGGAAAATATGAGCCAAAGAGCACAAGTGGTGGAGACGGAGGACAATCTTCCGGTGAGCAACAGGAGGAGGAATACGATGGTTATATCACAAGTGAAGACTTATGGAGTCAGTGGGGAACATCATTTATAGCTTCAAATGGTATAGAATACTGGGTAAAATTTCCACATAATACTGGTGAGAATTATAAGAATATTCCTTTAGTCGTATATATGCATGGTAAAGGCAATGGAGAAATTGCAGATAAAGGAGGAACTCGGAAGCATTTATTCAGTTTCATTACCTAATTATTTGAATCATGATCTTTGCGGTGATGTAAATGCAGTTGTAATTGCTCCTCTATGTAAAAAAGGCAATACGTACTATGTTATGCCTGAGGATACAATTATGGAAGTTATAGAAGATTTTAAAAGCAAAGAAAGTGATTTGCGGATTTAAAATAAACAATAAAAAAATATCAATAACAGGGCATAGCCAGGGGGCAACAGCAGCATTCAATTTCGCATGCAAGTATAGCAATATAATATCATCTGCTGCAATTGTATCTCTTCAAAAATATGAAGCAAAAGTAGATTTAATAGGAAACATTACATGTCCTATAAGATTCTATTGCGAAAAAGAAGAAGGAGCTGCTGGTAGAGCACTTGTAGAAAGCATTTATAAAAATAATTCTAATGCTGAATATATATTAACAGATTACAAAGACCATGGCTCAGTTACTAGAGTTTATCAAAATAATCAATATAGTGCTCTTAGCTGGCTTGTAAGCAATAGTAGATAAATTATTTGAAATTTATAAAAATATATGCTACAATATATTTTGTTACGGTGCAGTATTCTAGTCGGAGCATTTATTCCAAAGATGGGCCTAAAAATCCATTAAAGAGCACATCGTTTGAAACTTTCATATGCTAGCTTCTTTCGCCCAGATTGGGGTGGCATATGAATGAGAACTAGGGTGCGTTTGCAATGGCATGTAAATGTAGTGCCTTAAGTTCGTATAGGCATTCTTTGTGGCAACACATAGAATGAAAACCTATTAGTATATAAAATATTAATAGTGTAGCTTGCCGTGAGTGAGAATAGCGGATAACCAAAAGTTTGAAATTATTTTTGCAAAAGCGGATAAAGAATAAATTTAAGCTTCGTTTGGGAAATCCTCTAGACTGTTGAGAGAATTCTCAGGTATATTAGGGATTGAGGTGTGGACTAAGTGGTAATCAGGCAATTTCGTTTTGGGCGAGCTGAAACGAAATAGCAGATTTTAAAAGGAAACTGCCATCCTGGAAACAGCTGGTAATTTGCGAGGAAATCTTGCTTGACCTAAGCCGCAAAATTTACCTAATATACTATCGTAACATTATTATTTAGCAAAGTTTTAGAGTTTATAAAATTCCTCATTATGGGGACAGGATTAATCCTGTCCCCAATGTGGAATTAAACTAAGATAATTGTAAAAGTTAAATTTCTTTTACAATAAAAAGGATGAAAGATGATAGAAGAAGATAAAAAGAAACAAAAAAGTAAAAAAAATAGTAATAGTT
This sequence comes from uncultured Clostridiaceae bacterium, assembly GCA_947167695.1. Lineage (GTDB taxonomy): Bacteria > Bacillota > Clostridia > TANB77 > CAG-508 > UMGS1754. Next base: position 19,137 of record CAMVIX010000008.1, on the reverse strand, counting down.
GGATTTTTATAATATTTATAACTACTTTTATATTAGCATTAGTAATTGGTGCAATAGCAGACACATCAGTGCAGAATCTTAACGTAGAACTAGCAATTTTAATTTTAGTTATAATAATTGCAATTGGAATTTTTTCAGATATGGTCGGAATGTCAGTTGCATCTGCAGATGAAGTAGTATTTCATGCACAAGCAACTAAAAAAATACCGGGAGCATTAGAAGCAATGAGACTTGTAAAATATTCTGAGAAGGTATCAAGTGTTTGCAATGATGTTGTAGGAGATGTTTGTGGAATAGTATCTGGTTCTATTTCTGCGCTTATATCAATGCAGATAGCAGGATTAACCAATATACCAAGCACAATGGTTTCACTTGTAATGGGAGCAATAGTTGCATCAATTACAGTAGGCGGCAAGGCAATTGGCAAGGCAATAGCTGTAAAACATGCAGAGGATATAATAGGAAGAGTTGGAAAAGTTATTTCTTACATTGCTCCGGTAAAAAAATAAGACATATTATTACAGGGATATGCATTTTAGTGTGTGTCCCCATGCTTCACAAAATTTTATCTGGTCATGCACTTTTGTTTTTCTATAACATATATTAGATATGTATAGAAAAATGGGGGTGCATTTATGTTAGCTCTTTCGATTGCAGGCTTTTTTGAATTCCTAAAGACAACTTTTTTTTTAGTTGGATACATACAAAGCAATAGCCTTTTTCCAGAACCGCTTAATGCAGAGGAAGAAAAATACTATTTAGAAAAATTGAAAGGAGGAGATGAAGAAGCACGAAATATTTTAATTGAGAGAAACTTAAGACTGGTAGCACATGTGTGTAAAAAATATAATGGGACACACACAGATAATGACGATTTAATTTCTATTGGAACAATTGGGCTTATAAAAGGTATTAATAGTTTTAATAATGACAAAGGGGTGCGATTAGCTACATATGTTTCAAGGTGCATTGATAACGAAATACTAATGCATTTGAGAAGTACAAAAAAATTAAATTCAGAAGTTTATTTAAATGAACCAATTGGTAAGGACAAAGACGACAATGAAATTACACTAATAGATATACTAGAAAATGACGAAAAAAATGTTGAGGAAGAAATAGATTTAAAAATGAAAATCAAGCTATTATATGAAAAAATGAAGAGCTTACTTAAACCAAGAGAAAGAAGTATATTAGAATTACGCTTTGGACTAGGACGGAAACAAACCAAAAACTCAAAATGAGATTGCAGATATGATGGGAATAAGTCGATCATATGTATCAAGGATTGAAACGAAAGCAATAAGTAAACTTGCAAAAGAGATTAAGGAGTGATATACTATCACTTAAAAAGGAGACCAAATATGCAGAAGTTTTTTGTAAATCAAGAGCAAATTGGTAAAGAAAATATAAAAATAATAGGAGAAGACGTAAACCATATATTAAATGTTTTAAGATTAGAAATAGGAGAAACGATTCTAATTGGAAATAAACAAAATGGAAACACGTATTTAGCAGAAATATCAAAAAAGAATAAAGATGTTGTGATAGCTAATATTATAAAAGAAGAAAGAGAAACAACAGAACCTAGTACATATATTCATGTCTTTCAAGGCTTACCTAAATCAGATAAAATGGAACTTATTATTCAAAAAGGAACAGAAATAGGTGTATCGGAATTTACTCCTGTTGAAATGAATAGATGTATAGTAAAATTAGACGATAAAGAAAATTTAAAGAAAAACCAAAGGTGGCAAAAAATTGCTCAATCAGCAGCAGAACAGTCAAAAAGAGATATAATTCCAACAGTAAATTTTGCAAAAAATTTCAAAAATATATTTGAAATATTTCAAGAATATGATATAGTATTAGTAGCTTATGAAAATGAGCATATTAAAACATTAAAAGACGAATTAAAAAAATGCACAAATGCAAGAAAAAAAGTAGCTATAATTATTGGACCAGAAGGTGGATTGGACAAGGAAGAGGTAAATGAGATTATAAAACATGGAGGCAAATGCGTTTCGCTTGGAAAAAGAATTTTAAGAACAGAAACGGCTCCAATTGTAATGTCTACAATAATTTTATATGAATTTAATGATATGAATTAATAAGGGGAGAACAAATATGAAAAAGAAAGAAACAGAAGAAATGCAAGAGAAGATTGAAAATGAAATTAAAGAAAGAAAAAAAATGCCTAGTGAAGTAAAAAAACAAAGAGACAAAAAAGTATTACGTAATTTATTATTTGCAGTTGCTGTAATAGTATATTTTATTTTACTAAATTTGGGATACTATAGTATTGAAAAAGATATATATACCAAGGACACTGTTGTATTTTCTTTAGTTACATTAATTACTGCTATTATACTCTTTGAAAGAGCATATAAAACAGAAAAAGGCTATTATGTAATTCATGGACTAGAAGTGCTTACAATATCAATTTTTACATATTTTGTTCCATTTACATATTTTAGCTACGGTGAGAATGTAACAAAGGCTATAATGGTATCACCTGTAATATTTGGGATATATTATTGCATAAAGGGAATTGTTATATGCCTAAGAGCCAAAAAGGATAAGAAAAATGACATTAAAGAAATTACAAAGAAAGAAGAAATCAAGGATAATGATACTTGGATAAAAATAGATAAGGATGTAGAAGCAGAAAAAGAAGTTGAAAAAAAGAATACAGAAAAAAAGAAAATGCAGACGGAAACAAGTGAAAAAAGTAAAAAAGCAAAGGCAACAACTGCCAGAAAATCTGCTACAAAAGCAGATAAAGTGTCAACAAGCAAAGTAGCAAAGAGCACAAAAAAAACAGATGAAGAAAAGCCAAAAGCAACAAGAACAAAACAAAAGACAAAGATAGTAGAGGAACCTAAACAGAATACAAAAACTACAACAAGAAGTAATGCAAAAAAAACATCAAGTAGTGTAAGAACATCATCTAAGACTACTACAACTAGGAAAAAGAAGGCTAAACAGGAAGAAGAGGAGTAAATAAATGTTAAAAAGCATGACAGGCTTTGGCCGTGGGAAATATGAAACTGATCGGTAGAAGCTATTTAGTAGAAATAAAATCGGTAAATCATAAATATTCTGAAATATCTATTAAACTTCCAAAAAATTTAAGCTTTTTAGAAGATAAGATTAGGAAAAGTGTATTAAATAATATTAGTCGTGGGAAAATAGATGTATCTGTATCATTTACAAATATAAGCAGCAAAGGAATTAATATAAAAATTAATCAAGAATTAGCTATTCAATATTTAAAAGAAATTAATGAATTGGCTGAAAAAACAGAATTAAAGAGTTCTATTAATGTAATGGATATTACAAGATTACCAGAAGTTTTAGCAATACAAAATGATGATGAAGATGAAGAGCAATTGTGGTGCGAAATTAAAATTGCTTTAGATGATGCTATAAATAACTTTATAGAAATGAGAACAGCAGAAGGAAGTCGCATTGCAGAAGATTTAGAAAGAAGACTGAAACTAATTTCAGAAAATGTAGAAAAAATATCTAATGCATCTACTGGACTTGTTGAAGAATATGTAGTAAAATTAGAAGAAAGAATAAAGGAATTACTAAAAACAGATGTAGTAGATCAATCAAGGCTAGCTCAAGAAGTAGTAATATTTTCTGACAAATGTTCAGTACAGGAAGAAATAACGAGGCTAAAAAGTCACCTAAATCAATTTTTAGCTACTATACAAAAAGAGGAACCAGTAGGTAAAAAACTTGACTTCATTGTCCAAGAAATGAATCGAGAAACTAATACAATAGGTTCGAAGGCGAATAATTTGACTATTACTAATTTAGTAATCGAGACAAAAACAATAATAGAGGATATAAGAGAACAAATTCAAAATATTGAATAGGAGGAGGCTATATGCAATTAGTAAATATTGGTTTTGGAAATATAGTATCAGCTAGTAGAATAATAGCAATAGTAAGTCCCGAATCTGCACCGATAAAAAGAATGGTACAAGAAGCAAAGGACAGCAAAATGGCTGTAGATGCAACGTATGGAAGGCGTACCAGAGCTGTCTTAATTATGGATTCAGGGCATATTATACTATCGGCGGTACAACCAGAAACTGTTGCTGGAAGATTTGAAAAATTTGAAAAAGATGAAGGCCAAGAAGTCTAAAGGAGGGGTTTATTATGATGGTGAAACCAACAGTAAAAGAACTATTAAAACACAGCAAGAACCGTTATGAATTAGTTATTGCTACATCAAAAAGAGCAAGACAAATAGCAGATGGAGATGCACTTCTTACAAAAGTAGATGAAGAATCTCCTGTAACTCTTGCTGCAAATGAAATAGCGGAGGGAAAAGTAGAAATATGTTAGTAATATTATCAGGGGTTGCAGGTGCAGGAAAAGACACAATAAAAAAAGAACTACTAAAAAGAATGGATAACATAACTACCCTTCCTTCATACACAGATAGAGAGCCACGTGCAACTGACACAGCAGGTGGCACTTACAACTTTGTAACAGCAGAAGAGTTTGAGAAGATGATTAAAAATGGGGAGTTATACGAATATTCTGTGCATCATAATCACTATTATGGGACATCTAAAAAACTATTAAATGAAAAAATAAAAAGCGGAAAAATTATTGTAAAAGATATTGACGTGAATGGGACAGAGGACCTTATAAATTTGCTCAAGGATGACGTAAAGATTGTAACAATATTCCTAAGGGTACCAAAGGAAGAGTTAAGAAAAAGACTAGAAAATAGAGAAGACAAGCCAAACCCAAAGGAAATAGAGCTACGTCTAAACAGATTTGATTATGAGGAATCAAAAATTTGGGCATATGATTATGTTATAAAGAATAATGACTTAGAAAAAACGGTACAGATTATTATGACTATAATAAAAAATGAATATAAAGCCCAAAATATTTACTAAAGAACAAAACTGATTTTTCCAATATCATAAAAAGCAGGAGTTCATGTGCTTCATTACAAAGCATATAAACTCCTGCTTTTAAAGTTTACTCCGTGTACTTAATTTCAACCTTGACACTGTTTTTAAAGTGAACAGGCTTGACTGAGACGATAACCTTACCTTCTTCTTTGAGCCGTTCTACAATGCGCTTCGCAGTCCACTCGGCCATTTGCTGTGCCTCGTTTTTCTTGTTTTTGCAAGAATCATTGTAGGAATGACTTTCAGTAAAACGGGACAGGGTTCGATCTTTGTGCATCATGGGGTAAACTCCTTTCAAGTAATATATATAAATTATAACACAAAAAACCTGAAAATTCAAATTATGAAGTTTATTTGAAAAATTACAAAATTTTTTTCAATATATTGTACTATATATAATTATATGATATAATCGTTTCAAAAAAAAGGGGGAGAATATGATGAAAAAATTTTTTCAAATCAGTATTGTTCTACTAATGCTAATAGGAATAATATTAGCGATGTCAACTAGAGTCTCCGCAGCAAACGAAGGACCTTCTGACTCGTACAGTTATATTAGATTCATGACAAAGGGAGATGATGGAGACTACACAGACAAAACGGTTTATATGAACCAAACTTATGATGGTGTTATATCAGGTGTAAGCTATGATAAGAGTACAAATACTCTTACAATTTGCAACTACCAAAATTCTAACACTTATTTAGACATCAATGAAATGGGAACGGACTTCAAAATTAAACTAGTTGGAAAAAACATCTTAAGCCATATTCAGTTATGGGGATTTATGTATGGTTCTGGTCTGCAACTTACAGGAAGTGGTAGTCTAGATATTGAAGGAAGCGAATGGGATAATGCTATCACAATTGAAGCAGAAAAATCTTTAGGATTCTTAACAGTTGATCCTACTGTAACACTTAAACTAACAGCAAAAACAAATGCTTTTGCAATAAATGATACAACATGGGCAAATCCGTTTAAGGTTGTTGGATTTCCAAATATTAAAGAGCATATGACAGATGTTGCAACAACATATAGGGAGGAATTACCTAATGGAGAAGTTTACATTGATGAAACAACAACATTTGTAGACAACTATGAATGGACTACCGTATTTAAACCAGAAGAGTGGGATGATGAGTTTACTCTATTTACAAAATCAGGAGACTCAACATATGTATATGGAGGAAAACAATATGCTTCAATGACTTATAAGGGAACAAAATATACAGATTGCTGGGCACTAAATAAATTTAAAAAAGTTGGAGACACATATTATGCTATTACTGGTGACTGGAATTGGGATGCAATTATAAATGTAGATGAATTATCTACAAGTGGATACACAAATACAGAAACAACATTTAGAACATATTATTGGAGCGGTGTACAGGACTTGGAACTTGGAAAAGATACTGCAGGGAATACCTATACAATATATGAATACAGAGGAATGAATTATGTTGACGGAGTAAGCACAGAGGTAAACAAGGTTTATGTATATAACATTGGAGATGAAATTACAGTCGACGGAAAGAATGTAAAAATTCTTACATTAAAAGAGATTATTGAAAAACCTTTAGGAGAAACTGAATACAGCAAAGTTTTAAAAAGCCAAAGCATATATGTGAGCTATAAAACGCAAGAAAAAACAATTAATATAGTACCTGTAACAGGAAAGAAAGACATATCGAAAGTAAAAGCAGCAATAGGATTATCAACAGTAAACTATACTGGAAAAGCTATAACAAGAGGAGTAACATTAACAGATGGAAACTATACACTAGTAAAGGGTACAGACTACAAAGTAACATATAAAAATAATGTAAACGTAGGAACAGCAACTATAACAATAACAGCTGCAGGAGACAAGTATTATGGTTCCTTTAGCAAAAACTTCCAGATTGTTTCAGCAACAGCGAAACCTTTATCTAAAATAAAAATACAAGTTGGTCTATCTGATGCACAATACACTGGAAAACCTATAACAAAAGGAATGACATTAACAGATGGAAATTATACATTAGTTAAAGGAAAAGATTATACTGTAGAATATAGAGACAATGTTCATGCAGGAACAGCAACTATAATTATTACAGGCAAAGGAGAATATTATAATTCAGTTGAAAAACATTTCAAGATAGTTGCACCACCACAAACATCTTTAACAAAAATTAAGCTACAGGTTGGACAATCAAATGTAACATATACAGGAAAGGCAATAACAAAAGGAATGACGTTAACAGATGGAAATTACACATTAGTTAAGGGAAAGGACTATACTGTAACGTATCAAAACAACGTATATGCTGGAAAAGCAACTATTACTTTTACAGGAATAGGAAACTACAAAGGTACAGTTCAAAAGTCATTTAAGATTTTACCAAATGCACCAACAGGACTTACTTCAAATGCAAGAACAAAAACAAGTATAAAATTAAAATGGGCAAAACCAACATCAGGATGTGATGGAAGTAAAGTATATGTGTATAATGAAAGCACGGGAGCTTGGGATATTAAGGCTGATACAACAGATTGCACAACAGTAATAACAGGATTAAAGCCAGGTGTTATATATAGATTTAGAGTACGTGGATATATTACAGTCGGAAGCTCTAAAATGGTTGGAGAGACAACTGCAGAGTATAAAACTCCTACTACTCCAGAAATACCAAAAATGCTGTCTGTTGCTCCAACAAACAATACGTTTACAAAACAATTAAAACAAACATGGTCTAAAGTAACATGTACAGGTTATGAACTACAAGTTTGGACATCAAAAGCAAAATCTTGGGGACCAGTTGGTGGGACAACAACAGCTACATCACATGTATCATCAGGATTAGTACAAGAAAAATTAACTTACAAATATAGAGTAAGAGCTTATACAGGAACAGGAACTCAAAGAGTATATTCTCCTTGGTCTGAAGAAATGAGCATAATCTATTAAAATAAGAACAACAGGAGAACGAAAGGGACTATCCCTTTCGTTCTTTAGGAAAGTTAATAACAAAAGGAATGACAATCTTAGATGGAACTACAAAGTTGGTAAAAGGTACGGATTATACTGTAGCATATAAGAACAACGTAAATGTAGGCACAGCAATAATAACAATAACCGGAACAGGAAAGTACTATGGAACAATAACAAAAACATTTAAAATTGTCGAACAATAATGATTAAATAAAAATAGGGATGATGATGTGAAATCATCTCTATTTTTTTAATTGCTACAAGTTACATTTTATATTTTATATTTTATAAAACCACAAAATTTGCGAAAATTACTTGATTTTTTTTATATAAACTTATATAATAACAGAGGTTTATAAAAATAATTTTAGGGGGATTTTTTATGTTAAAAAGAGTAGCAATTTTAGCAAATGGTGGAGATGTTTCAGGATTTAATGCTGTTATTCGTGCAATAGTAAAAACAGCTGAAGAAAACAACATTGAATGTCTTGGATTTATCGATGGTTATAATGGTTTATTAAAGAATAACTATATTAAATTAAGTACAGCAACTAACGCTTCTGGTATTTTGCCTAAAGGTGGCTCTATAATAGGCTCATCTTTAAATGCAAATGTATTTAATTACAAAGTAATAGATGAAAATGGCAATGTATCTTATCAAGATTTGTCAGAAAAATGTGTTCAAAATGTGAAAGATGACGAAATAGATTGTATTTTCACATTAGGAGGAGACAGTACACAAAAATCTGCAAGAGACTTTACTTTAAGAGGACTTAAAGTTATAGGTGTACCAAAAACTATAGATAATGATGTTGCTTGCACAGATATTACATTTGGATATAATACTGCTGTTTCTGTTGCAACAGAGGCTATAGATAGACTTCATACAACAGCAGAAACACACAATAGAATTTTGTGCTTAGAAGTTATGGGCAGATTTGCTGGATGGATAGCTTTAGAGTCGGCAATTGCTGGTGGGGCTGATGTTGCGTTAATCCCAGAAATTCCTTATGACATAAATAAAGTAGTAGAAGCAATAAAACATAGACAAGCTATGGGAAAGAACTTTGGTATTATCGTTGTTGGAGAAGGTGCAAAGCCAATAGGTGGTGAAATGGCTGTTGTTGCGACACGTGATGGCGGAGCAGGAGTTATAAACACACAACTTGGCGGAGCAGCGCAAAGAGTTGCAAAAGAGATTGAAGAACTTACAGGAATAACAACAAGGACTACAACTTTAGGGTATATGCAAAGAGGCGGAACACCAACAGCTTTTGATAGAGTTTTATCTACAAAATATGGTGCAAAAGCAATGGAACTTGCAATGAATGGAATATTTAATGTATTAACTGTATTAAAAGGCGGAAAATTAAGCTATGTTCCACTTGAGGATGTAGTAGGAGATAATAAAAAAGTTGGCGCAGTACAAGGCGGAACGGCAGAGAGCAATGTTAGATTAGTTACAATGGATGACGACTTGGTTAAGACGGCTAGAGACATTGGAATTTGCTTAGGGGATTAATTGATACTTAGCATTTGTGAATATATTTATAAAAGGTGAAATAAATTGAAAAAAGATGACTTTTTAGATTTTATGAAAAAACACAGAATAGTATTTATAAGATTAATTGATATTTTCTTACTGATAATTGCATATTCATTTGTTGAACTTTTTAAAAGTGAAACACTTGAGATATTTACAAGCTCTGATAGAGATATTTTCTTAAATACTATTCTACTTGCGATAGTAGTATACCAAGTATTTTTAACACTATTCGACTGCTATAAGAATATAATTAGATATGAAAATGGAAAAGATTATTTAATTTATATTTTTTCTTGTATGGTTTCATGTGTAATTGTATCTATGCTTGGTAGTATATTTAAAATAAATATTATGGGACCAAGATCAAATCTTCTAACAGGTGTTTTGGTATCTGTTATGATGATTTCTTATAGATTAGTAATTAGACTTATTTATACAGACAATATTGTTAGCAACTCAAAAATAGTCAGCATGGCAAATAAAAAGAATGTATTAATTATTGGTGGCGGAAATGCAACAAGAGACGTTATAAAGACGATAAAAACAACAATGAGTAGAACATACAATATTGTTGGTATTGTTGATGACGACAAAACTAAGATAAATTATGCTATTTCCGGAATAAAAATATTAGGAGATAGATATAAAATTAAGGAAATTTGTAGAAATTATAAAGTAGATGTAATTTTCTTTTCAATTTCTGCTATTAGTAATAAAGATAAAAAAGATATACTAAATATTTGTCAAGAAACGGGAGCAAAATTACGTATTTTGCCAAGTACAGCAGATATTATAAAAAATAAAAACATAATGCAAAATATGCGTGATGTAGAAATAGAAGACTTGCTTGGTAGAGATGCAATTGTTTTAGATAATAATGATATTAGCTACCTACTAGAAAATGAAACAGTTCTTGTAACAGGTGGTGGAGGATCAATTGGATCGGAATTATGCAGACAGATTATGAAGTACCATCCAAAACAATTAATTGTACTTGATATATATGAAAATAATCTATATAATATTGAACTTGAATTAAAATCAAATTACCCAGATGAAAAAATAGAAGCGGTAGTAGCTTCTGTAAGAGATAAGAAAAGAATAGCAGAAGTATTTGAGGAATTCAAGCCGACACTTGTATTCCATGCTGCAGCTCATAAACACGTGCCATTAATGGAAAATAATCCATTAGAGGCAATAAAAAATAATGTATTTGGAACATATAATACAGTATGTTGTGCAGATAAATATAAGGTTAAAAGATTTGTACTAATTTCAACTGACAAAGCCGTAAACCCTACAAATGTGATGGGAGCTTCGAAACGTGTATGTGAGATGATAGTTCAAGCTAAAAACAAGGTAAGCAAAACAGAATTTGCAGCTGTACGTTTTGGAAATGTACTTGGAAGCAATGGTTCTGTAATTCCATTATTTAAAAAGCAAATAGCAAATGGTGGACCTGTTACTGTAACACATAAGGAAATAACAAGATTTTTTATGACAATACCAGAAGCAGTACAACTAATCTTGCAAGCAGCAACATACGCAGAAGGCGGAGAAATATTTGTACTTGATATGGGACAGCCTGTTAAAATATATGATTTAGCTGTATCACTTATAAAATTATCTGGACTAGAACCAAATGTAGATATACCAATAAAAATTACTGGACTAAGACCCGGGGAGAAGTTATATGAAGAGCTTTTAATGTCAGAAGAAGGACTAACAGCTACAAAGCATGATAAGATATTCATATCAAAGCCAATGCATTTTGAGATGAAGGAATTAGAAGAAAAACTTGATACGCTTCGAGAATTAGAATATGATAAAAATTTTTCAAGAGAAAAAGTAAAACAAACAATGAAGGCAGTTGTGCCAACATACAAAGACCCAAAGGAAGTAAATAAAATTGAAAATTAAGAGAATTATTTACCTGATTTTACTTATAATTTGGATGACAACAGTTTTTGCGTTCTCAAATGAACCAAGTGAAGATTCAAGTGACACAAGTGGAAACACTATACGTGCGATAATTGACTTAATTCCTAGCATAAGTAGAATGGATGCAAACCAAAAGGAACAGATTGTGGAGAGTTTGCAACCTTATGCTAGGAAGTTAGCACATTTCACACTATATACAATAGGTGGCTTAGTAGTGTTCTTGATGAATAATGAATATAATTTAATAGAAAAGAAAAAAATTATATATAGTATTTTGTTTGGCTTTTTTTATGCAATAAGTGACGAAATACATCAAACTTTTATTCCAGGCAGGAGCCGGAGAAATAAGAGATGTATTAATAGATACATTAGGTGTAATTTTAGGTGTAGCTGTATGTATGATTATACTAAAAATAAAAAGAGGAATTAAACATGAATAAAAAAGTAATTATTATTGGCGCTGGGGGACATTCAAAAGTTATTAGTGAGATAATAGAGCAAAACGGAGATGTTGTACTTGGATATTTAGACGATAAAGCTAAAGGAAATAATATAATAGGCAAAATTTGTGATACAAAGAAAATATTCAAAAAAAATGATTCCGTAGAGTTTATTATTGCAATAGGTAATAATGAAATAAGAAACAAAATATTTAATTCTTATGATGTAAAATATTATACGGCAATTCACAAAAGTGCTACTGTATCTAAAAGTGCAAAAATAGGCGAAGGCACTGCTATTATGGCTGGAGTGATAATTAACTCAAACTGTAGCATCGGAAGGAACTGTATTATTAATACAGCAAGCGTTATCGAACATGATTGCTTAATCAAAGAGCGGAGCCCACTTGTCATACAGAGTTACAGTTGGTGCAAAAAGTAAAATTGGAAAAGAAGCATATATTGATATAGGTGCAATTATAGATAGAAATTCAGATATTGATGATAATGAGAAAATTAGTATTGGAGAAATAGTGAAAGGAGATAATTAACGTGGAAAAGGCATATATTATACTAAAGACAGTTCTAGATAGATTCTTATCACTTGTAGCATTGATTATTTTACTACCTTTTTTCATAATTTTTGCTATTATTATTAAGTTAGAATCAAAAGGACCAGTCTTTTTTAAACAAAAGAGAGTTGGAAAAAATAAAAAATTCTTTTACATATATAAGTTTCGTTCTATGAGAAGTGATACACCAAAGGATATGCCTACACATATGCTAAATAATGCAGAAAGCTATATAACCAAGTTTGGCGGATTTATGAGGAAAACAAGTATTGATGAATTACCTCAAATTATAAATATTTTAAAGGGAGATATGAGTATAATAGGACCAAGGCCTGCACTTTGGAATCAGGACGATTTGATTGCAGAAAGAGAAAAATATCATGCAAATGACGTTTTACCTGGATTAACTGGATGGGCGCAGGTAAACGGAAGAGATGAACTACCTATACCTATTAAAGCAAAATTTGATGGCGAATATGTAGAAAAAATGTCATTATTATTTGATATAAAAATATTCTTTAAAACAATAATTAATGTTTTTAAACATGAAGGTATTGTTGAAGGAAAGCAAGAAAATAAAGAGGAGAAAAAGGAAATTGAAGAGAATTCTAATAACAGGAAAAAATAGTTATATAGGCCAAAGTTGTAAAAAATGGTTAGAAAAAAATTCAAATGAATATTTTGTAGAAGAAGTGGAAACGAAAAATGATGATTGGAAAAATTTAGATTATTCTAATTATGATACAGTTCTCCATGTCGCTGGAATTGCACATGTTTCATCCGATCCTAAGTTAGCAGATTTGTATTACAAAATAAATAGAGATTTTGCAATAGATGTAGCCAAGAAGGCTAAGAATGACGGTGTTAAACAATTTATATTTATGAGCAGTATGATTATTTATGGAAAAGATGAGCCGATAGGTAAGGAAAAGGTAATTACTAAGGATACTAAACCATCTGCTGTGGATTTTTATGGAAAGAGTAAGTTAGAAGCAGATATTGCTATAAGAGAGTTAGAGGATGAAAAATTCAAGGTTGTAATAATAAGAACTCCTATGGTATATGGACCTGGATGCAAGGGAAATTTCCCTAGACTTAAAAAGCTTGCGAAAATGCCTATTTTCCCTGATGTTGGAAATAAAAGAAGCATGATATATATTGATAATCTTTGTGAATTTTTCAAGCAAATAATAGATAGAGAAGCAAGTGGTACATTTTATCCACAAAATAGAGATTATATAAGTACTGTTCAAATAATAAATGTAATGGCAGAATCTATGAATAAAAAAATACATTTCACAAAAATATTTAATCCATTAATCAAACTATTATCTAAAAAAGTAACATTAATTAATAAAGTGTTTGGTAGTAAAACATATTCAAAAGATTTATCAGGGGATTTTAGTTATATTGTGGTTGAAAATGATGAATCTATAAGGAGAAGTATGTAAATATGAACAACTCAAAGAAAGTCTTAATAATTTGCAATATGGATATAGTGCTATATAACTTTAGAAAGGAAATTGTACATAGATTATTAAAAGAAGGATATGAAGTTTATGTAACATTTCCTAAAGGAGATTGGGCAGAATATTTTGAAAAGCTTGGATGCAAATATATTGAAACAACAGTAGACAGAAGAGGAATGAATCCACTAAAGGATTTTAAACTCCTTAAAAGTTACAACAGGATAATGAAAGAAATCAAACCAGACTATGTATTAACATTTACAATAAAGCCTAATATTTATGGTGGGCTAGCTGCAAAACACAATAACATTCAATACATTGCAAATATTACAGGATTAGGGTCCGCTTTGGAAAACAATGGATTTGCTCAAAAGTTAACTGTTATGCTATACAAAATTGCATTTAAAAAGTTAAAGAGAGTATTTTTTCAAAATGAAGAAAATATGCAATTTTTTGTAAATAAAAAAATTGCAATAGGAAAGCATAGACTTATTCCTGGTTCAGGAGTGAACTTGGAAGAATTTAAAATTATGCCATATCCAGTACAAGATAAACCTCTAGAATTTCTATTTATCGGCAGAGTAATGAAAGAAAAAGGAATTGACCAATATATAGAAATGGCTAAAAGAATTAAACAGAAGTATAGTAATGTTATATTTCATATATTAGGCTTTTGCGAAGAAGAATATCAAGATACATTAAAAAAATTGCAGGAAGATGGTGTTTTAATATATCACGGTATGCAAAAGGATATAAGACCTTTTATGCTAAACAGCTGTTGTACTATTCATCCAAGTTACTATCCGGAAGGAATGAGTAATGTATTATTAGAAAGTGCTGCAAGTGGAAGACCAGTAATTACAACAAACAGAAGTGGATGCAGAGAAACTGTTGATGATGGCATTAGTGGATATATTGTGCCGATTAAAGACATTGATGCACTAACAAGTAAAGTTGAGCAGTTTATAAATTTACCATATGAAGAAAAAGTAAAAATGGGACAAGCAGGAAGAAGAAAGGTTGAAAAAGAATTTGACAGAAACATTGTAGTAGATGCATATATGGAGGAAATAAATTAAAAAATGTATTATTTGTTTAAACTTATAGATAACTTTAATGGATTCTTAAGAATTAAATTTAAGATTCTTGGCTGGAAGATTAAATATGGAAAAAGAATAAAAATAGGCAAAAATCTTAGATTCAGAAAAAATATGGTTATTAACATTTCAAAACAAGGTTATTTAGAAATTGGAGACAATAATGGATTCAATAATTATTGCTCTATTAATTGCCATAAGTACATAAAAATAGGTGACAATAATATGTTTGGAGAATGCGTAAAAATTTATGACCATAATCATGTATTTAACGATAAGAAAGTAGATATGCAAAGGACTTATAAGGACAGTGAAATTATAATTGGAAGCTATAATTGGTTTGCAACTAATTGCTCTATTTTAAGCAAAGCAAGAGTTGGAGATTATAATGTTTTCGCAAATGGACTTGTAGTAAATAGTGAATTCGACAGTGAAAACCTAGTAAGGAATGATAATAACTATATTATTGAAAAAATAAAATATAAGGATGATAAGAATGATTAGAATACTTCATGTAATAGGAAGTCTAAATAGTGGTGGTTCTCAAACACTAGTAATGAATATATATAGAAATATTGATAGAAATAAATTTCAATTTGATTTTGTAATAGATAGACCACAGGAATTACTCTATGCAGATGAAATAAAAAAACTCGGTGGACAGATTTATACTGTACCACAATATAAAGTATATAATCATTTTGCTTTCAAGAAAGCATGGAAAAAATTACTAAAAGAACATCCAGAATATAAAATTATTCATGGGCACGTTCGTAGCACTGCTTCTATATATTTAAAAATTGCAAAAAGAATGGGACTTGTAACAATTTCTCATAGCCATAGTACCTCTTCAGGAAAGGGCATTTCAGCTGTGATTAAGAATATGCTACAATCAAAGATAAGCAGTGTCGCTGATTATTTTATGGGATGTTCACAAGATGCAAACGAATGGCTTTTTGGAAAAGAAGTTGCTAATTCAGACAGGTGCATTGTTTTAAAAAATGCTATTGATATAGAAAAATTTAAATTCAATATGAAGAAGCGAATAGATATAAGGAATGAGCTTAGTATTGATGATGATGAAATTTTAATACGGGCATATAGGCAGATATATAGATGCAAAAAATCATAAATTTATTTTTGATATGTTTGGTATGTTAAGCGGAACAAACAATAAATATAAATTATTACTAATAGGCGATGGTGAGCTTAAGAAAGAGATAATAAAAGAGAACGAAGCTAAGCCTTTCATGAATAATATTATTTTTATTGACTATGTTCCAAATATATATGACTATGTACAAGCAATGGATATTTTTATATTACCTTCAAAATTTGAAGGACTAGGAATAGTTTTAATAGAAGCACAAGCTGCGGGATGCAAATGCATTGCATCTACTAATGTACCAAAAGAAGTTCAAGTTACCGACAATATTGAGTTCGTTGAACTTGATGAACAAAAATGGATTAATACAATAGAAAGCACAGAAACAAATCATGACAGAAATGTTAGGTTATATGATGAATCATATGATATAAAAAATACAACAAAAGTTCTTTCAGATTTCTATATAAAAATTGGAGGAAAAAATGAGTGAAAAGATTAAGGTTCTTCATGTAGGAATAGATAGTCACTTAGGTGGAATAGAAACATATTTAAAAAAGATCACTACATATATTGATAAAGATAAATTTGAATTTAGCTTTTTAACGTATAATGGAACAGTACCATGCTTTTACGAAGAGCTAAGGCAAATGGGAGGGAAGTTTTATTTCATAGAAAGTAGAAGAAGCAATTTAAAAAAAAATAAGACAGACCTTGAAAAATTATTTACTGAAAATAAATTTGATATAGTGCATTGCCACTTAAATTCATTAAGCTATATAACTCCTGTAATAATTGCTTTAAAACACAATTGTAAAGTCATTGTGCATAGCAGAAATGCAGGATGCCTTAAAAGCCTAAAAAGTCGTTTACTTCATAAAGTGAATTATTACAAAATTAGAAAAATGAATATTGTGAGAGCTGCTGTTTCGGATTTAGCAGGTGAGTGGATGTTTGGCAATAAAGACTTTGTCGTGCTAAATAATGGACTAGATACAAACAAATACAAATATTCAGAAGAAAATAGAAAGCAAATAAGGAAAGAACTCGGAATTGACGAAAATAAAGAAGTAATATTACATGTAGGTGCTTTTAGAAAACAAAAAAATCATGAAATGTTAATTGACATATTTAATGAATACAGCAAAACACATCCAGATGCTGTATTAATTATGGTTGGAGAAGGAGAATTGAAAGAACATATAAAAGATAAAGTGGTATCTTTAGGACTGGAAAAACAATGTGTTTTTGCAGGACAAAGAAATGATATTTATAAGCTTCTATCTGCTGCAGATAAATTTTTATTTCCTTCATTTTATGAGGGATTCCCAAATGCAATGCTAGAGGCAGAAACATCAGGCCTATTATGTGTTGCTTCTAATGTAATTACAAAGCAAGTAATGATTGATGGAATTTCATATGAAGTTTCATTAAATAGTAGTGTAAAAGAATGGGCTGAGGTTTTAAGCAAGAATAGCATCTTAGACAGACAAGAGAGTATAGATAAAGTAAAAGAAAAAAAATTTGATATTAAGGATGAAATCGAAAGACTAGAGAGTTTATATAAGAGCATTTTAGCTCCAAAATAAGGTGAAAAAATGAAAGAAAAAATAATTAAAATTTTGAATGTTTCAAAAATAGTATTGTTATTAGCATATATCTTTTTAGACTACGCATTTGGAAGCAAAGCATCAACTAATTTCTATTCGCAAATAGTATTGTTAATTTTATTAGGGGTTGAAATTGTACATATAATAATTTATAAAAAAGTTGTCTTGGCATTTCCAATAATATTACTTTTTGGATTTAACATATACTGTATAGCTTCAAGTCTTTGGGCATGGGATTCTAATTTATCATTGAATATGTCAAAAATACTGTTTTTATTAATTGCTTTTACCTGGATGATTTATAACGCATTATACAGGATGAAAGAAGGAGAAAAAATTCTAATCAAAATTATTTGCTGGGCAGGGATAATTTTTGCAATATATATTATATGTTTCTATGGCCCAGGTACGTATTTTGGAAGACTTCTTGAAGGCAAAAGAACAGGAGAAAGAATAAATAATGTTAATGCGATAGGAATGCAAGTAGGTATATCTGTTATTTTTTGTCTGTTTATAGCAATGTTTGAAAACAAGAAAAGATATTATGCATATGCAATAATTCCTCTTATTGTTGCACTTGGAACAGGTGGGAGGAAGGTACTGATTTTACTAACGATGGGAATAGTCTCACTAGTTATATATAAAGTGATTCAAAATTTAAGAAATAGCAAAGACAAAGAATCAAGGAAAAAAAGAATTCTAATAGGTATATCAGTAGTATGTATTATTGTAATTATTCTCTCTGGCTTAGAAATAGCAAATATAAGAATTGTTTCAGCTGTTACTAATAGATTTGAACGTATGATAAATGCTTTTACAGGTAAAGGCGAAACAGATGGCTCAATGGAAGAGAGAATTGCATATACAGAAGCAGGATTAAAGCAATTTCAAGAAACACCTATATTAGGAATAGGAATTAATAATTCAAAATATTTAACTAAAAAAGTGTCAAACAGAGCAACATATTTGCATAATAATTATATTGAACTTTTGGCTTGTACAGGAATTGTAGGAACTATTTTATATTACAGTTTGTTCGCATATCTTATTTGGAAACTTTTAAAAAGAATAAAAAATAATGAATATGCTTTTCTTGGAGCATTAATACTGATTATACATTTGATTTTAGATATAGCGGCAGTAAGCTATCAGGCTAAAAACACATATTTATATATTGCATTAGCATTGCTAATTCTAAAAAATGGCAAATCAGTTTCTTGGAAGTCCATTATGCTTCACTTAATAGATTCAAAGTTATTCTATATTGTTAAAGATGAAAAATATTTAAAACTCAAATTTAAATATACTATGAATAAGCAATTAGACTTAAAAAAGCCAAAGACATTTAATGAAAAATTACAATGGCTTAAATTACACGATACAAAACCTATATATACTACAATGGTTGACAAATGCGAAGCTAAAGAATATGTAGC
>CAMVIX010000007.1 GCA_947167695.1 uncultured Clostridiaceae bacterium | reverse complement strand
TTTCCTATATTTTATTTTTCACTTATGTGTGACACATCTATTTTAAACCTATAAAAATGTCTTTGAAAAAAATGATTTTTTCTATACTATAGCAAAGGGGACAGGTTTGAAACCTGCCCCTATAATGAAAATTATTCTCTTTCGCATCTTCTTTTCTTATCTTTGCAACATATTAAAAGGATTATTTGTATAATTATTAAAACAAATAGAATAACAGCAAGTACAATTATTGCAGCTAATGCTCCAAGAATTGCATCACTTATTGCTGCTCCTATTATAATTCCTATTACTAAAGTAAATAAAGCAACTAAAACAGCAAGGATTATCCAGTTGCATAAACATCTTTTGTTTTCTTTTTTGTTACAGCAAATAGTTACTTGTTGTTCCATAAGCTTTCACCTCCTAAAACATACAAGTTATATTATATTATATTATATTATATGTTTTAGGTATAATATTTGACATTTTACTACATGTTTTGTTGTATCCTTTCGCTTTTCCGCTCCCGGGAGCGACCACTTGTGAAAATACTATATGTTAATTCTGTTTTCAAATCTCTTTTCTACCATTTTTTTAAGAAGTATGTTTTCTTCTTTTTCTAAATGCTTGTCTTCATCTACAATTTTGTTTGCTAAGGCTTGTGCCTCTTTTAGCATTTCCATATCTGAAAATAAGTTCGCAATTTTAAATTCAGGAAGTCCATGTTGTTTTGTACCAAAAAACTCTCCTGTGCCACGAAGTTCTAAGTCTTTTTCAGATATTATGAAACCGTCGTTAGTATCTTGCATTACCTTCATTCTTTGCCTTATTACCTCACTATTTCCTTGATATTTCAGTATACAATAGCTTTGGTTTTCGCCTCTACCTACTCTACCACGTAATTGATGAAGTTGGGCTAGACCAAATCTTTCCGCATTTTCTACTACCATTAGGCACGCATTTGGTACATTTACTCCTACTTCAATTACTGTTGTTGAAATAAGTATTTGTATTTGCCCCTCTTTAAATTGTTGCATTATATCATCTTTTTCTTTTGCTTTCATCTTGCCATGTAAATATTCTACCCTATAATTTGGGAATATTTTATTTTTATACTTCTGGGCGAGTTCTATTACAGACTGAGCCTCTATTTCCTCATTTTCTTCTACTAGCGGACACACTACGTATGCTTGCCTTCCCATTTTTATTTGCTTTTCAATAAAATTATTCACTCTTTGTTCTAGCTGTTTAGTAACTGCATAAGTTTCTATCTTCTTTCTGTTAGGTGGAAGCTCGTCTATTATTGAAATATCTAGGTCTCCATATAATATAAGTGCTAAAGTTCTTGGAATTGGTGTTGCTGTCATTACAAGCACGTCTGGGTTTTTGCCTTTAGATACTATTTTACTTCTTTGCCTTACGCCAAAGCGGTGCTGCTCATCTGTTACAACAAGTCCAAGATTTTTAAACTGAACATTCTCTTCAAGCAAGCTGTGCGTGCCAATTATAATATCTATTTCTCCTTTTGATAATCTCTCTATAATTTCTTCTTTTTTCTTTTTGGTAATACTGCTAATTAGAAGTTCTGTTTTTATTTCATATTTATCAAGTATTTCTTTAAAGCTTTCCATATGTTGCTCTGCTAAGATAGCAGTAGGTACCATTATAGCTGCTTGATAACCAGATTTTACAGCTTTATATGCTGTGGCTATGCTTACTATGGTTTTTCCGTGAGCCAACATCTCCTTGAAGCAATCTGTTCATGGGCTTTTGGCTTTCCATATCTTGATCTATTTCTTCAAGTACTCTCGTTTGTGCTTTTGTAAGTTTAAATGGAAGATTGAAAACTATATCCGACATTTTTGCATCTTTTGAAAAAGCAATTCCGTCTTCTTCGTTACGTGCTTCATTTTTTAAGCTTAAAAGTGCTAGTTGCATACTAAATAATTCTTCAAAAGCGAGCCTGTTTCTTGCATCTTTAAACTCCGAAAAATCTTCTGGAAAATGTATTTGGTGTATTGCATCATTTAAGCCTATTAAGTGTTTTTGATTAAGCACAGCATTTGGTAATGTCTCTTCTATACTTCCTGCATCTTTTAGTCCGTTTTCTATAATTGTTCTTATTGTGTTTTGCGATAATCCATATGTTGCAGGATAAAGTGGTATTATTCTTCCTGTATTTTTCTTACTATCTTCTGTATCATACACTGGGCTTGTCATGTCAAATCGACCTAATTTTACAGATGCCTTTCCATAAAAATAATAAGTTTCTCCTAGAATAAATTTGTCTTTTAAATATGGTTGATTAAACCATGTAATTTGGCAGGTTGCTGTTTCATCTCTTACAATTATCCTTTGCATTGTTCTGCCGCCATGAATTCTTGTATTATTCATTCTAGACATAACTATTCCCTTTATTAAGCCAAATTCACCGTCTGCCAAGTCTTCTATATTTCTTGGTTTAGATCTGTCTTCATAGTCTCTGGGGTAGTAGGTTATAAGGTCTTCTAGTGTATTTATACCGAAGCTTTTCTAAAAGCTTTAATTTAGCAGGTCCAACCCCTTTAATATATTGAACAGATTTATTAAGGTCATTCATATTATCACCTAAGATATTTATATCACATATTCCAAAGTAACGCAAATTGTATTTTTCTGCAGAAACAACTTCATTTTAATTTATACTTTTCACAAATTTTGCAAAAAGTATTGTGTTTTTTTTAATTTTGTGTTAAACTAAACATTAGTCATAATTAGTTATCAATTAGGAGGTGCGTTATAAATGGCAAAGTGTGAGATTTGTGATAAAAGTGTTAATTTTGGAAATCAATTAAGTATAACTCGTTCACATATTAGTAAGAGAAGTACAAGAACATTTAAACCAAACTTAAGAACAGTTAAGGCTATTGTTAATGGAGAGCCTAAAAAAATTAAGGTTTGTGCTAAATGTTTACGTTCTGGAAAAGTTAATAAGGCTTAAAAAGATGGAAAGAGGATGAATTTGGGGACGGATCCAAAAAATACGAAGGTAATTTTTAGACCCGTCCCCAAATTCATCCTCTTTCCATCAGTCTTTAATCCCAAATATTAACTTTACGAATCCTCGTAAAAATTTAGGAACTTTTTTTACAACTACTGTCATTTTTAATTCACTCCTTTATTATGTAGATTGTTTCAGCCCAATAAGCATGCTATGCCGGCAGAAATTAGTGCTATTCCTATTATAAAAAGCCATCCTGTAAACGGAAGTAAGATTACAAGCAAGACACCAAATCCAAATCCTATTAAACATACAGATAGTGTCTTTTTCAGAAGTCTAAACATAATCTATTACCTCCTTTTCTTTATTATATTATATTAAATTATGTAAAAAAGGTGATATAAATGAAAAACAAAAATATTGAAATTGTTGAAATATTAAAGAAAACTTACCCTGATGCAAAATGCAGTTTAGATTTTAGCTCTCCATTTGAGCTAGTTATAGCTGTAATGCTTTCTGCTCAATGTACAGATGAAAGAGTAAATAAAACCACTCCTTTTATTTTTAGGAAATATAATAAACCTGAAGATTTTGCAAGTATAGATGTTTCAGAACTTGAGAATCTTATTCATCCATGTGGGTTTTATAAAAGTAAAGCTAAAAACATTATAGCATGTAGTAAAAAAATTATAAAAGATTTTGGTGGAAATGTTCCACAAAATATGAAAGATTTAATAAGCTTACCTGGTGTTGGAAGGAAAAGTGCTAATGTAGTTATGCTTGAAGCTTTTGGGAAGCCATGTGGAATTGCAGTAGATACACATGCAAAAAGGATCTCAAATAGAATTGGTTTATCGAATGAGTCTGAACCAGAAAAAATAGAGCAGGATTTACTACGTATTTTCCCTAATAAGTATTTAAAAGATATTAATCATTTATTTATATGGCACGGACGTAATTGTTGCACAGCAAGAAACCCGAAATGCGATAATTGTCCTATAATAAATTTTTGTAGTTGGAATGAAAAATAATGAAATTGGTGGACAGGTTTACAAACCTGTCCCCAATTTCACTATTTTTCATACATAATTATCATCATTTTTGTAATACTAGAGTTTTAAGAGGTGGTAATTTTGACGAACATTAATTGCTCATCAAATTGTGTTTATCAAAAAGACGGTAAATGTACATTAGAGGACATTAAAGCTGAATCGATAACTCCTGCAAAAGATTGTGCTTATTTCAAAAAAACGTAAAATTTTTGTAAATTCAATTGACAAACTCCTTTTTACGATATATTATTTACATTGTTAAAATATATTTTGGGAGGAGATTTTATGTTTAAAAAAATTCAGAAAGCTTTCGCAATGAGCATAATTTTAGTAATGCTTTTTGCAGTAACCTGCTATGCAGAAAATGCAGAAGTAGCAGCTCCAAGCACAGCTCCAGATACTGCACTAACTTCTGAAGCTCCAGAAGATGCAAAAGATACTACTGAACCTGTATCAGTTGTTTCAGCTCCAGAAAATACAGAAACAATAGGTGCAACAGAAGAAACTGGAGAGACTGGAGAAACTAATAGTCAGTCATCAACTACTAATCAAGAGGAAATGCTTCAAAACGACCTTTTCCTTTTTGATACTACAGTTGATTATAAAAGAATTGTAGATGGAAATGCATATATCATGGGAAATGATATCACATTTAATAGTGTTGTTGGTGGAGACGTATTTATTGCTGGTAATACAGTAACTATTGGAAGTGATGCTTTAATCTATGGTAATTTATATGTATTGGCTAACACTCTTACAATTGACGGATACGTTTACGGCGGAGACTTATATGGTGCATGTTCTGAAATAATTATTAATGAAAAAGGTGCAGTAAATAGAGATATAAGAGTTACAGCTAATAAGCTTACACTAAATGGTGGTATTGGAAGGAACGCATATATCGCAGCTGGTGAAATTTCTTTAGGTGAAGGTGCAAAAATTTATGGAAATCTTAATTACTCTTCAAAAGAAGCAATACAAATACCTGATGGGGTAGTTAAAGGTTCTATAGATTATAGTGAGAAGAATATTGATGCGGAAAATAACACAAATCCAGTTCTTTCTTATTTAATGAGTTTTGTTTATTCACTTGTTGTTACAGTTGCTTTACTTGGAATAATTATTTTAATTGCTCCAAAATTCTTAAATAAACTAGAAAATGTCGAGATTAATAAAATACTACCTACTTTAGGACTTGGTTTAGCAGGTTTAGTTTTACCTGTAATTGCATCTATAGTACTAATTATAACATATATTGGAGGACCTATTGGTTTCCTTGTACTTGCTGTATGGGCTTTACTTGTATTTATGCTATCAATTCCTATCGCAACTATTGGAATAGCAGGCATTATTGCTAATAAAGTTGAGCCTCTAAAAAAAGCTCATAATATTTTTGCAGTAATTATCACAGCACTTGTTATTTGGGCAGTTGGATTGATTCCTTATGTAGGAGGAATCGTAACATGCTTAGTTTCAATTTATGGATTGGGATTAATTGTTAGAAACATTTTGAATAACAGAAAATCTGAATAAAAATAATTAAGAATTAAAAAAATGAGCCAAGGGCTCATTTTTTTAATTCTTTTATTGTTTGCTTCATATCTTCTGCATTAATAATAGCTGTCCCACACACAGCAATATCTGCTCCTGCTTCTTTTATTAAATCTATTGTATCTAAATTAATTCCACCGTCTGCTTCTATATAATAGTCTAGATTATTTCGTATTCTGTAATCATGTAATTCTTTTATTTTATCCACAGTTTCTAGAATTAATTTTTGGCCACCAAGACCTGGTTCTACTGTCATTACTAATACTAAATTTACATATGGTAATATTTCTTTTATTTCCTCTACCAGTGTGTTCGGTTTTATTGAAATTCCAGCCTTTATTCCCTCTTGTTTTATTATTTCTAAAGCTTCTTTACTGTTTTTACTTTCTACATGCACAGTTATAAATCCTGGATTAAATAATAAATATTCTTCTGCATACTTCTTTGCATCTTCCACCATCAGATGTACATCTAGTGGTATATTTGATATATGTTCTATGGTTTGAGCTGATTCTTTCATAAATTCTGTTGTGTTTTGTTCTACAAATTTACCATCCATTACATCTATGTGAAAATAATCTGTCTTCGCTACTTCAATGTTATAAAATGTTTGTACTGCATCTTCTTTTTTTACTGATAAAATTGATGTTGATATTTCCATGTTTAATCTTGAGCCAAAGGAGACACTTCTTTTTTAATGGTGTCCTCTTTGGCTCTTACCTCCTACAATGTTTTTACTTATGGTATATTTAATGTTGGCTCTTCCGAATTCAAATCTAAATATTTATCTGCCTTTACTATTCCATCTATCTTTACCTGCACTCTTACATTCCCTATTCCTTCTATTGGCACACTTATTACTCCCGTGGCTTCACTATGCTCTTTTTCATAATATATGTTTCCATCAACTGCAACTGTAAGCTTAATTATTCTAGGCTCTTGAACATTTGAAGTGCTTGTTGATTCTGAATTAACTTTCGTTTCTTCTGTTTCATTTGATTTAGCTTTTGAAGTAGATGTTGGCATTGGTGTTGGATCTGGTTCTTTATAGCCAGTTAATTCTTTTATATTTACATTAATTGTTCCTTTTTTTATTTCAGGCAATTTATTTACCGTAATTGTAACAGTTGTGCCTTCGTCTGCTCGGCTTTCACCAGCTTTATCTTGACTTAAAACTATTCCATTTGTTTTTTGCATATTTTCTTCATATTTTATTGATACTACTAATTTGTTTGCCTCAATTTCTTTTCTTGCTTCTGCTTCAGTTTTCCCTAAAACATTTGGAACAATGACTTCTTCTTTTCCATTTCCAATGGAAACTGCCATTCCAACAATAGTGCCTTTTGCTACTTCTTTCTTTTCTTCAGGATCTTGCCTTATAATATAATTAGCTTCAATTTTTTCACTAATTTCCTCTCCAAATTCAACTCTTAATCCAGCATCTAATATTGCTTTTTCAGCTTCATCCTTATTTAGTCCAACAACTTTTGGAACTATTGTCATTTCCACGCCCTTACTTACAGCAACTTTTATAGTAGAATTTTCTAATACTTTATAGTTTGCTGTATATTTTGGCTCCTGTGAAATAACCTTATCTTTTTCCACATCACTGCTAAATTCTTCTGTAGCCTCAAATTTTAAACCTGCTTCATCTGTTAATGCTTTTACTTCATCTAGTGTTTTACCTACTAAATTCGGTATTTGAACTTGTTTTGGTTTTTGAGAATTTATAACACCTATTGTAATTCCCATTGTCGCTAAGAAAATAAGCACACACATTACCAATATTAAAAGAACTTTTAAAAATTTATGTTTCCTAAAAAATTCTACAAATTTATTTTGTTTTTTTGTTTTCTCCTTTGCAACATTTGTATTAGAAATATCTACTCTTTGAGTTGCAAATTCTTTTTGTCTATTTTCAAGGACAACAAATTCACCGTTAGGATTTTTTGTAACTTGTTTTAAATCTCTAAGCATATCTGTTGCTGTTTGATATCTTTCTGCTGGATCTTTTTGCATAGCCTTTATAATAATTCTGTTTAAGCTTTCCGGTATTAGTGGGTTTATTTTTATAGGTTCAACGGCTATCTCTTGCATATGTTTTAATGCCACAGAAACTGGTGTATCTGCATCAAATGGTACTCTTCCCGTTAGCATTTCATACATTACTACACCTAATGAATATATATCAGATTTTGCATCTGTAAAGCCACCTCTTGCATGCTCAGGTGAAAAATAATGTACTGAACCTATTGTTGTACCAAATGCTGTAATTGTTGAGTTCGATACCGCTTTTGCAATACCGAAGTCTGTTACTTTTGCGACCCCATCTTCTGTTATTATTATATTGTGCGGTTTAATATCTCTATGAATTATATTGTTGCGGTGTGCCATTTCTAGAGCTGATGCAATCTGTATTGCAATATTTGTTGCCCACTTCCACGAAATAGTTCCTTCTTCATCAATTATTTCTTTAAGTGTTTTACCTTGAATTAACTCCATTACAATAAAATACACATTCGCTTCATTTCCTACATCATATATTGAAACAATATTCGGATGCGTAAGTCTTGCTGCTGCTTGTGCTTCTGTATTAAATCTACGTATAAATTCATTATCTGTTGTAAATTCATCTCTTAAAATCTTTACTGCGACATATCGGTTTAGCACATGGTCGTTTGCCTTATATACTGTTGCCATTCCTCCTACGCCAATTTTTTGAATAAGCTCGTATCTGTTACCTAACAATCTTCCTTCAAAATTCATTTTTATCTTCTCCTTTAATTTTCTACAATAATCACGCTAATATTGTCTATGCCTCCGTGTTCATTTGCACGTGATATAAGAATTTCATTTGCTTTTTCCACATCTGTTCTAATTATGTCATAGATTTCATTTTCTGTCACCATGTTTGTAAGTCCGTCTGAACACATTAATAATATATCATCTTTTAAAAAGCCTTTTACTATAATTTCTGGATGTACTTCTAATTCACATCCAACAGCTTGTGTTAACATATTTTTCTTTGGATGAGAAAACGCTTGCTCTTTTGTTATGGTGCCGTCTTTTACAAGCTTTTCTACATAGCTGTGATCTGTTGTAAGCTTTCTCATGAATTTTTTTCTAATCCTATATATCCTGCTATCTCCTACATGTGCAATATATACTCTGTTTGAATGTATTAGGCAGATTTCCAAAGTAGTGCCCATTTCCTCTAAATCTTTTTCTTCTCTTGCCCTTTGGTAAACTGTTTTATTAGTAAAATCCACTGTTTCTTTTAAAAATTGCAAAATACTGTCTTTATCTAATTGTATGCTTGAAAAATAACTTTTAATATAGTTTTTCGCAGATTCAACTGCTAGTCTGCTTGCTATTTCTCCGCCATTATATCCTCCCATTCCATCTGCTAAAATATATAGCTTTAAACTATCATCTTCTGGGGAGACATATATGTAGTCTTGATTCATTTTTCTTAATTTTCCAATGTCTGTTTTTGAAAAAGCTCTCATTATTCCTCCTATTATTCTTCTAGGTTCTTTCTTCTTAATTGTCCACATGCTGCATCTATGTCCGAACCTAATTCCCTTCTTACTGTAGCTACTATTCCATTTTCATTTAAAAAGTCCCTGAATTTTAATATATTTTCATTAGTGCTTTTTATATATTTACCATTTTCTATTTTATTAATAGGAATTAAATTTACGTGTGCTACCATTCCTTTTAAAAGCTTTACTAAACGTTTAGCATCATCTAAGTTATCATTGTTATCCTTTGCTAGAGCATATTCAAATGATATTCTTCTGCCTGTTTTTTCTATATAATATTTGCATGCATCTATTAATTCCTCTATTGGGTATGCTTTATTTACCGGCATCATTTCACTTCTCTTTTCATTAGTAGTTGCATGAAGTGAAATTGATAATGTACACTGCAGTTTTTCATCTGCAAGTTTTTTTATTTTGGGAACAAGTCCACTTGTTGATATGCTTATATGTCTTGCTCCAATATTTAAGCCTTTTGGATCATTTAATATTTTTAATGATTTAACTACATTATCATAGTTATCTAGTGGCTCTCCAATGCCCATATATACTACATTGCTAACCTTTACATGTTCCTCTCTTTGTACTGCTAGTATTTGTTCTACAATTTCTCCTGAACTTAGGCTTCTTACAAAATCTATTCCTGTAGATGCACAGAATTTGCACCCCATTTTGCAACCTACTTGTGTGGATACACAAATACTTTTACCGAATTTATAATCCATAAGAACTGTTTCAATAGCATTTCCGTCTAGAATATCAAATAAAAATTTCTTTGTTCCATCTTTTGATTCTAGTTTTCTTATGATTTTGTAGGTTCCTATTTCATAATTATCTTTTAGCTTATTTCTAAGTTCTATAGATAAATTAGTCATTTCATCAAATGAGGCAACATTTTCTTTGTATATCCATTCCCATATTTGAGTAGCACGAAATGGCTTTTCCCCAAGTTTTGTCATTTCTTCTTTTAATTCGTCAATCGTATAGTCTTTTATTTTATTCAATGTGCAATCCTCCCTATGCATAATAATATATATCACATATTGTGTTTTTTTGCAACACCAATAAATGCAACAAATAGTGGTGCTGGTTTGTCAGGCCTAGATTTAAATTCTGGATGGAATTGTCCTGCTACAAAAAATGGATGCTGTTTGTATTCTACTATCTCCACCAAATTTCCTTCTGGAGACGTTCCTGAGCAAATTAGCCCGTGTTTTTCAAAGTCTTCTTTGAATTCATTATTAAATTCATAGCGGTGCCTATGTCTTTCTAAAATATTTTCTTCTCCATAAATTTCTCTTGCTTTTGTTCTTTCTTTTATCTTGCATGGATATGCTCCAAGTCTCATTGTTCCACCTTTTTGCGTTATGCCTATTTGAGTATCCATTATATGTATTACAGGATGTTTAGTTATTTCATCAAACTCTGTTGAATTTGCATCCTTCCAACCTAGTACATTTCTTGCGAATTCTACAACTGCCATTTGCATACCTAAGCATATACCTAAAAAAGGAATGTTATTTTCTCTTGCATATCTAATTGTTTCTATCTTTCCATCTATTCCTCTTGCGCCAAATCCCCCTGGAACCAGTATTCCATCATAACCTGCAAGCATACTTGCAACATTTTTTCTTGTAATTTCTCCACTGTCTATATATCCTATTTCTACATTAGTGTAATTTGCAAATCCACCGTGTCTCAATGCTTCTGATACTGATAAATATGAATCGTGTAGTTTAACATATTTTCCTACTATTGCAATTTTTGTTTTCTTGTCTATTTTTCTAATCTCTGTTAACATGTTTTCCCATACTTTATTATTTGGCTCTTTATTTTCTAGTTTTAATTTATCCACTACAACATTTGCTAATCCCTCATTCTCAAGGTTAATTGGCACAGCATAAAGGTTGTCTGCTGTAAGATTTGGTATCACAGCTTCTTTTTTTACATTACAAAATAGTGATATTTTTTCTTTCATGCTATCCCCTATTTCGCATTCGCTTCTACATACTAATATGTTCGGCATTATTCCGAGTGACTGAAGTTCTTTTACAGAATGTTGCGTAGGCTTTGATTTTAGCTCATTTGAACCTGCTACTATTGGAAGAAGTGTTACATGAATATATGCCACATCTTCTTCTGATTTTTCTATTCCTACTTGCCTTATCGCTTCTAGGTATGGCAAGCTTTCAATATCTCCAACAGTTCCACCAATTTCCGTTATAACAATATCTATGTCTGTATGTTCAAAACTATATATATGCTCTTTTATTTCATTTGTAATATGTGGTATTACTTGTACTGTTTTTCCTAAATAATCTCCACGTCTTTCCTTGCTTATTACATTTGAATATATCCTGCCGGTTGTAACGCTCGAATTTTTAGTTAAATTTTCATCAATAAATCTTTCATAGTGCCCTAAGTCTAAATCTGTCTCTGCTCCATCATCTGTAACAAAAACTTCTCCATGTTCATATGGGCTCATTGTTCCTGGGTCTACATTTATATATGGATCAAATTTTTGTATTGTTACCTTGTATCCTCTATTTTTTAGTAGCCTACCAAGTGATGCTGCTGTAATTCCTTTTCCTAATCCTGATACTACGCCTCCTGTTATAAATATGTATTTCATAGCAATACCTCCTTAATTTAATTGTTACTATATTCTTACAAAATTTCATCATTTAGGGACAGGTTAATAGAATGATGGAAATTCTGGGCAATAGATTTTTTTACTACAAATGTAAACAAAAAAAGATAGATTAAAATCAATCACCCTATTAGGGGTGTTTTTTTTCAATCTATCATTATATTAAAATTTTAGCATAAGCATTTTTATTTTGCAAGAGTTATTTTGTAATTGATAAAATTTTATATTTTACAGTTCCTGCAGGTACTTCTATATCTACTTCTTGATTTTTTTTCTTTCCAAGTAAAGCGGCTCCTACTGGTGATTCATTAGAGATTCTATTTTGCGATAAGTCTACTTCTGTTGATCCAACTATTGTATACTCTAATTCATCATTAAATTCCAAATCTAATAATTTTACTTTATTTCCTACTTGAACTGTTTTTGTATCTATTTCTGATTCATCAATTATTTTCGCATGTCTTATTTTATTTTCAAGCTCTGCTATTTTTGTTTCGTTCTCTGCTTGAGCATTTTTTGCCTCATCATATTCTGAATTTTCTGAAAGATCTCCAAAGCCTAGTGCAACCTTAATGCGCTCAGCAATTTCTGTTCTTCTTTCAGTACGAAGCATCTCTAATTCTTTCTCTAAATTATCAAACCCCTCTTGGGTTAATAGTATTTCTTTCTCCTCCATTATGAATTCCTCCTCGTTTTCATTTTGTGTTGCCTTATAATATTAGTTTATTATTTGCCATTTGTCAAGTCATTAATGTAAATTTTCTGTAAATTTTTTAAGGAATTCCGCATCTTGTATTATTCCATTATTTCCAATCAAATGCTTAATCTTTACATTCCTTAATTCTGGTTGAATTGCATCATATGATTTCTTATAATATAGCATACTTTCAAGTAATACCTCATGTTCAAATTCTGCTAGTAAACCATTTGTTTTAAACCAGTTATTATATTCTTCTGGCAACTCAATACTATAAAAATTGATATTAATACCTTCAAATCTTCGTGATTTTATAACTATTTTATCATTTGTGCTTACAAATATTGCCTGTTTTGGTATTGAGTATTTGTTTATATCTCCTTCCTGAAAGTCTAAATTTAATATTATATTTGATTTATTCAAAGCTTTCTTTTTATTATTAGTTGTGCGTATTACTATGCCCATATTCCCCATTAGAAATTCTTCTAAATGTTTAAATTTATCTAAATCTTCTGTTACTATGCTAAGCAGTTTCACTTTTTGTGCCAATTCTGCGAGCATTTTAAGATTATTTTCACTATTATCATTTGTCATAACTGCTATTTCCTGCAGTCCACTATCTCTATTCATTTTTTCTGAAATATAATCTATTACATTTGGCAACATATACTTAAATATCCATCTACCATCTAAAATATTACAAATGTTTTGGAAGTTTTCTACTTTTAAGTTGGATGCAAGTACAAGATTTTGGTTCTGCCTTTCATACATTTTTTTAGCAAGTCTTACCACATATTTTTCATTGGGTAATTCTACTATCATTTTATTTTGCACCTGCGTTATGTTGACTGGGTTAAATATTTTTCTTATCCAATTTATTTTTTTGTCCAATTTTTTTACATACCAAATAGACATAATAATAGCACCTACTTTCAGTAAATTTAGTGTGTGAGTGAAATTTCTGTAATTTTTGGGACAGGTTTACAAACCTGTCCCAAAAATTGCTGCCAAATCGCCCTTATCTTTTACATATATATTTCGGTGCTATTTATTTTATTCTAATATTTTTTTATAAATTACATCCCAAATTTCGTCAGTTTCAAAATCCTTTACCCAAAAACCTGCTCCTGCTAATTTACTTTCATTTACTAAATT
Organism: uncultured Clostridiaceae bacterium; assembly: GCA_947167695.1. Classification (GTDB taxonomy): domain Bacteria; phylum Bacillota; class Clostridia; order TANB77; family CAG-508; genus UMGS1754. The sequence continues at coordinate 26,598 of CAMVIX010000007.1, read as the reverse complement.
TAGTTTTTCTGTAATAGATTTTTCATCTTCTATCCAAATTTTAAAATTGCTACCGTTTTTAAAATATTCTGAATAGTTTTGTCTTTCATTTTCTTTCCATATAATTTCTGCATCTGATGGTATAACATTTTGAACACTTTTCATTGCAACAGTATATGGTATATCATCTTCTCCATCTCCTATTTTCCAAGTTCTGGTATAAAAAGGAATTCCAAGTATTATTTTTTCTGACGGTATATCTCTTAAAAATTTATCCAAACTTACCTTTACCCAATCGTAAGCAGCTGTAGGCCCAGCTATTGTATCACTTGATCCATATTGGTCATATGCCATAAATATTAAATAATCGCAGTTTCTAGAAATATTGTATCTATCAAAACATAAGGACCAATTAGGGCTACCATCTGGTGCAGTAACATCTACGGAAAGGCTTAAACCATATTCGTGAAGTCGTGGGTAAAGCTCTATTACAAACCTTGTAAACATATCCTTGTCTTGTTCGTACATATTTTCAAAATCTAGGTTTATGCCATCTACTTGGTATTTAGAAGCTAAAGATAAAATGTTCTGTATAGTTTTTTGTCTTAAATTATAGTCATTTAAAATTTCATGTGTAGTTTCTATCATTCCATCATTTGAAAACATTGCCCATACTTGTAAACCTTGAGACTTTGCCCATGAAACATATTCTGCCCCTGCTGATTTTGCGTTATCATAAACTTCTCCTTTGCCTAGTTTTACAAGTGAGAAAAATGAAGGAGATACAACATTTGCACCTTTTATATTTTCTCCTGTTCTGTCCGGTGCAGTAGCATATTCTGAGTAATAATCCCATACTAGGCTTACCTTGCCATCCAACCTCGTTTTGTTTTGCAAAGTTTCTCTAACAGTGATTTTGTTTGCCAAATCATTTTCTTTTACATAACCTATCATTCCATTTCCAGTTCTAACCTTTACCCATGAATTATCTTGTGATGATATAACTACTAGCTTGTCTCCTTTGCTTACTTTGTCTACAGTTCTCGACAAAACCTTTTCTTTCCATTTAATACTCAAATTTTTTGTAGCATCTGCTCTTACAAGTTCTCTATCTAGTGATGTAACAACTACCCTATCTGTTTTATCTATATATTCTACTTCTACATTATATACTTTTGCCATCTCAGAAAACGGTAAATAATACGTTTCGTCTTTTAAAGCAACTGCACCTAAAATATCCTCTCTAGCACCATTTACTGTCATTTCCTTTTTACCTATTTCAAGGCTTGCTACCTTTGTGTCTGATGTAGTAATAAGTTGATTGTATTTTTCATCTATATATATAAAGCTATCGAAAAAATTTGCTATATCTTGTTTTGAAACATAAACTACTCCTTTTTCATCAACAAATATATCTTTTTTTAGGCTTGATGTAATATTATTATTGTTTATAATTAAATTAGTTTTGTCTGTAATATCTGTTCTTGTATAATCTGGCGCTATCATTAATACTATAACGGCTAAAGCCAGACTCAACACACCTATAATAATATTTCTTAAAAAATGATTACTACTCTTGCTATTAATCTTTTTCATATCTTCCTCCAGATTATTTTTACAGACAATACTATATCATAAAATGTCGATTTAGTGAATATTTTTGAAAAATATTTTGAAACTTCTTAAAAAATGCTCAAAATGTCTTTTATTTTGACCATTTTTGTGGTATAATTGTGTTTGTAGTGAAAGGAGAATAATGTTATGTGGTTGTTTTGGTTAGTAGCTGCTGGAATATTTTTTATAGGTGAAATAATTACTGTACGGTTTTTTAGTCTTTTGGCTTGGCATTGGTGCAATTTTTGCAATGCTTGTAAGCTTTATTACAGATAATCTTATAATTCAAACTGCTGTATTTGTTATTTCTTCTATCGCACTTATTTTCCTTACAAAACCACTTGTTAAAAAATACATAGATAAAGACGCATTTATCCCAACGAACGTAGATAGTTTAATTGGCAAAAGAGCAAAAGTATCTAAAACAATTGATAGCGAACCTGGTCTTGTTAAAGTTAAAGGCGAAGTTTGGACAGCAATTTCAGAAGATGAATCTACCATCGAAGAAGGTAAAGAAGTTGAAATTGTAAAAATAGATGGAGTTAAGTTAGTAGTAAAAATTATATAAATCATAATTGTAAGGGCAGGTCTTGTGCCTGCCCCTATCGAAAAAACATATTTTGTTATTAAATTTAAAATTAATATAAATATTTTTAAGGAGGAAAAAAATGATTTATTTTTTAATTGCTTTATTAGTTATCGTTTTAATTATTGCATTTAAATCAATCAAAGTAGTTAGACAAGCAGAAGTGTATATTATCGAAAGACTTGGTAAATTTCACAAAATTGCAGATGCAGGTTTAACTATAATTATTCCATTTTTTGATCATGTTAGAAGCGTAGTAAGCTTAAAGCAACAAACAATGGATGTTCCACCGCAAGGTGTTATTACAAAGGATAATGTTACAATTACAATAGATACAGTAGTGTTTTATCAAATTACAGACCCAGCAAAAGCTGTATACGAAATTCAATCATTAAAGAAAGGTATTGAATATTTAGCTATTACAACAATTCGTGATATTGTAGGTAAAATGGACTTGGATGAAACATTCTCTTCACGTGAAAATATTAACACACAACTTCGTGTAATCCTTGATGAAGCAACAGACCGTTGGGGATGCAAAATTGACCGTGTTGAAATAAAAGACATCAATCCACCTGCAGATATCCGTGATGCAATGGAAAAGCAAATGAACGCAGAACGTAATAAGAGAGCTTTAATATTACAAGCAGAAGCTGAAAGGCAATCTGCAATTACTATTGCTGAAGGTAGAAAAGAAGCTGCAATACTTGATGCTGAAGCTGAAAAAGAAGCTCAAATTAGAAGAGCTATTGGTGAGGCTACTGCAATTCGTGAAGTTGCAGAAGCAAAAGCTAAAGAAATTGAAATGGTTTATAATGCAATTAGAGAATCTCATCCAGATGATAAATTAGTTCAATTAAAATCTTTAGAAGCATTAGAAAAAGTTGCAGAAGGAGAATCAAACAAGGTATTTATTCCTTTTGAAGCAACAGGAGCTCTAGCAGGGCTTGGTGCAGTAAAAGAAATTTTAAAAGATGATAAAAAATAAATTTAAGAAGTGGTGCAAAGCACCACTTCTTAAATTATCTCCGTTAATGAATTTATTAGATAATCTACATCTTCTTTTGTGTTTTCATCTCCAAATGTTATTCTGAGTGCCCCATTTGCCAAATCTGGCGTTAAACCTATTGCAGTTAATACATGTGAAGTAGCACTGTTCCCTGTGCTACATGCCGAGCCTGCTGATGCACATATTCCTTTTTCATCCAGCTTAAATAACAATTCTTCAGCATCCATATTAGGGAAAGAAAAATTGCAATTGCCTGGGAGTCTATTTGTTCTATGTCCATTTAATTTTGCATTTGGGAATATAATTTCCATTTGCTCTATTAAATAATCTCTCAGAGAAATTAGTTTCTGGTTATATTTATCAAAATTTTTAAATGCTATATCTGCTGCTTTACCTATTCCTACAATTCCAGCAACATTCTCAGTTCCAGCCCTTTTGTCTCTTTCCTGATGTCCGCCATCTTGAATTTTCTTAATATCAATTCCTTCTCTTACATATAAAGCTCCTACTCCCTTTGGGGCATAAAACTTATGCCCAGACATTGAAAGTGCATCTATGCCCATTTTATTTACGTCTATTTTAATATTCCCCACCGCCTGAACAGCATCTGTATGAAAGAGAATATTATGTTCTTTTGCTATCCTACCTATTTGCTCTATAGGCTCTATTGTCCCTATTTCATTATTTGCAAACATTATGCTTATTAATATTGTTGTTTCCTTTACTGCTCTTTCAAGTTCTCCCAGTGAAACTACGCCATCTTTATTTACATTTAAATATGATACTTCAAAACCTTCTTGCTCCAAAGCTTTACATGTGTTTAATACAGCCGGATGTTCAATTTTTGATGTTATAATATGATTCCCCTTTTCTTTGTATTTATATGCAATTCCCTTTATTCCTAAATTATCACTTTCACTTCCACAGCTAGTAAAATAGATTTCATTTTGCTTAGCATTAATGAGTCTTGCAACTTGTGCTCTTGAGTTTTCTACAGCTCTTCTTGAAATTCTGCCTATACTATATAATGAAGATGCATTACCATAATTTAATGAAAAATATGGTAGCATTTCTTTTAACACTTCTTCTTTAACAGCCGTTGTTGCGGCATGGTCAAAATACTTTATTTTATTCATTGCTAATTCGCCTCATATATATTATATGCAAAAAAAGTATAAAATTCATTTTCACATTTCTTATGAAAATTCATTCAAATTGGGGACAGGTTTGAAACCTGTCCCCAATTTGAATGAATTCTCTAATAAAAAGCAATTTTTATATATTTAATTAGATGCCCATCTAAGCATTTTTATATCTTTGTATGTGTTTAGCACTTCCATATATTTCTGATAATCTTCTTCCCAAAGTACACTTGGTACTTTATCAAATGCATCAAATACTCTTTCTGCTTCTTTAAGGAAAATTAGTTGCTCTCTTACATCAAGTTTCTGGTATTTTTTTGCAAAAATATACAGTTTATCTAATACCTGGTTTGCTTCAACAAAGCTCCAAAAGTCTTTTACATTCATGCCTGCGAGCTTTATTTGTGCCACTGCTAAAGCTACTAAGAAAAATATTACAAATAATAATATATAAAATAAAATAAGTATCCCCATATTATCCCTTCTTTGGTAGTTTTACCCAATTATAGCATAAGATTTTAGAAATAGCAAATTTTTAAATAAAATTTATAAATTTTCCATTAATTGCTTGACAAACCATACGAATATGTGCTAATATAAATAATGTTCAAATACATATGCGGCAGTGGCGGAACTGGCAGACGCGCTAGACTTAGGATCTAGTGGGAAACCGTGGGGGTTCAAGTCCTCTCTGCCGCACCATATGCAAAAAAGCAACACCAAAGGTGTTGTTTTTTTGTGTGTGATGTAATAATGAGAGGACTTGAAAAGGAGGCTGCCAAGCACAACTTGGTTAAAGCCAAGTTGTGCGAAGGCTAAAACGGTCCGCTGGACCGTTTTACCGACGCGGCTCGCCAAGTCCTCTCTGCCGCACCAAAAAGAAAAGCACCAAAGGGTGCTTTTTTTATCTTTCCTCATCTGTTACTGTTTTCTCTTTGTTTTGTTTTTTCTCCATTTGATATCTTAACTCATAACTTGAAGAATAATTTCTTATGTTCTTATCATCTTCTCTGAATAAGAAATCCAAATCAATTATTACATATTCTCCCGGTCCTAAAACGTCTTGTTTATCGTTTTCCTCTTCAAATCCCGCTTCCTTACCAGCGTGACTTTGGCTACCCCAAACAGTATTTCCATTATCATCAATTTCTCCAATACTGTCTAAATAACGCTTATTAGGTTTTATTAGTCTACCAAGGTTGTTTGGTTTTGCATCTCCCCAAATAATTCCTTGATCTCTTAACTCTTTATATACCTTATATACATCTTCACCTGAAGCTGGTTTTGTCATATCACATAACTCTGTAATTTCTATGTAACTTGCTCTATCACCATTAAGAATTTGTTCACTTCTAACTATAGGTTGCAAAAATCTTCTATTATTTCTGGGAATAGAAAATTTATGATGATCCATTCCGAGCTTTAATACTTTATTTCCAATTTGATATGCTTTAGAAAAAGTTCCTGAACCCAGAAAAGATATATCACTCAAATCACACTTTTCATTCTGGCATAGCTCATGTATAAACTTTTCTAATATTTCCACTCTACCTTTACCTTCTACAATTCCACCTGATAACTCTTCTGCAACATCTTTTGATCTTGAGTTTAAAACTTCTTTTAACCTTTCCATATCAACTTTTGATTGCAAAGGTTTACTACTGTTTCTCATTTTTTCTTCTAACTTATCATTTGTATTTGCCACTTGTTTAAATGTATTTAAAGGTGCATAGGATTTTCTTACGAAAGCTTCAGCATACTTAGTTAAAATCTCTAAAGATTTTTCACTATCTGGATTTCTTTCTAGTAACTCTAAATATTTTTCTATTCTATAAATTGGAAGTATTTTAATAACATTATCTAATCTTTCATAAATATATTTTGAATCGTATTTTTCTAATATCGAAGCAAATAAATCAAAATCAGACGATTCTAGTTTTTTGTTTTCAAATGCTTCTTCAAAAGTACCTACTATTTCTTCTCTTAATTGCTGTGACTCATTTAAGGTCTCATAAGTTAAATTATCATCTAAAATTGATATCATATCATAAGCTCCTGGCTCTTGAGCTTTTTTAAAAAATTCTTTGAATTTTCCTGATAAAATATCAATCATAAATTTCTTATCGTTATTAAAAAACATCATACTATCTACACTTGTTTTTGATAATTCGTTTAAAAACTCTTCATAATTTTCTTTAACAAATTCTATAAAGTGTGCTTCTAATCCATTTGATTCTAAAGATTTGTATAAACCGTGATAATCAAGAATATTTAACTTTTTTACTAATTCTGTTGAATTTTCTTTCAAGTAATTTTGTGTATATTCTGCATCACTTTGCTCTTTTCTTTCTTGCGAATATGCTATTTCCATAAATTTTTGTAGTATTTTTACATCTACATACTTTGAACTTTTTAAATTATTTTGCAATATATTTGCAATTCTACTATTCAGTTCTGGCAATATTTCTGGAATATCCGGCATATATGTAATTAATTCAAGCTGGTCCTTATCTTCCATCGAATTTAAAATTTTGTCTATATTGTTTTTTATGAAATTTCTAGTTCTACCTCTATTGCCAAATCTATCAGCAATCGATACTTTCCCCTCCGCAGCTCGTATTAATTCAACAACGTCTGCATAGCTTAATTGTTCTTTATTTTTTAATTTTTCCTTAACTTCAGACATATTCATACAGTGTATTCACCACCTTATATATATGCTATAAGTTAATTTTACCATTTTTTGCCTTAAACGTCAAATAACCACATCTCTTTTAAGTAATTGTGCTTGCACAACCCCAAGTCCAATAAATTTTTTTTGATTGTATATGCGGTATATACCGTCACTTTCTTTAAATGATAGCATTACTCCGTTTAAAAATAGTTCTAATTTTCTATCATTCAAGTTTATTGCCTCGTTACTTCTAAATAATTCTTCTATAGATATATGTGTGACATTCTCTCTCATAGATTCTAATTCTTCAATACTTATAGCATTTTCTAAGGAAAAGTTATCTACCTTCGTTCTTATAAGTTCTTTCATATACCCGGCATGTGCCTAATTCTCCTGCAATATCTTCGCATAGACTCCTTATGTAAGTTCCTTTTGAACAGCTTACTTCATACATTATTGTATTTTCTTCTTTATCAAATTTTAATAGTTTTATATTATAAATTTCTATTTGCCTTGGCTGAATTTTAACTGTTTCGCCATTTCTTGCATATTCGTATAACTTCTTTCCGTCTTTTTTTATTGCGGAATAAATAGGTGGCGTCTGCATTTGTACTCCAATAAAATTACCTAATACTTTTTTTATCTTTGTTTCGTCTAAATTTGGAACTGGCTTTGTTTCGAGAATTTCGCCCTCGCTATCTGCTGTTGTGGTTTTTATTCCTAATTTTGTTGTTGCTATATATGTTTTGTCGTGTTCTACTAAATATTTTGAAATTTTTGTACCTTTCCCTACTAGAATTGTTAGTACTCCTACTGCTAAAGGATCTAATGTACCACAATGGCCTACTTGTTTAATGTTTAGTGCCTTTCTTACTTTTTGAACTACTGCATTTGATGTTATTCCCTTTGGTTTATTTAATATTATTACACCGTCCATATTTTCTCCCTTTTGTTTGAGACAAGGGGACACACCTCTAACTCAGGAATGTCCCCATTATCTCATTGCAGGTTGCATGATATGCAACCCTTACATTATTTTAAATACATTTTTGTTTGTGATATTAACTTTTCTTTTGCTTGCTCCAACGGTAGAAGAATTGTGCATCCTGCAGCCTTTGGATGACCTCCACCTCCAAACATTAGACATACATCCGATACATTTACGTATTCGTTTGAACGGAAAGAGGCTTTATATCCTCCTTCTGGAAGTTCACGTAAAAATATAGATACTTCTACTCCCTCTACATCTCTTCCAAATTCAACTATACCTTCGTGGTCTCCTGTTTGCAAGTTCATTTCTTCTTGTTCTTGTTTTGTAATATATGTAAATGCTATTTTTCCATCCTCCAAAAATTCCATTCTATTTAAAGCAATTCTTCTAATTTCAAATTGCTTCATAGATATAATTTGAAGAACTCTACGATAAATACTTGAAATATTTACTCCCTTATTTAAAAGTTCTGCTGTAAATTCAAAGGTTTCTGGCTTTACTGTACTATGTCTAAATCCACCTGTATCTGTTATAATTCCTGTAGCTAAACATGTTCCAATTCCTTTATTTACTTCTATTCCCATATATTCAAATACAGATATCAGTATTTCACATGTGGCTGGTGAATTTGGGTTAACGTAATTATAGTCTCCAAACATTGTATTTGAGCCATGATGATCTATTACTATTTTCGTTTTGGCATTTTCAAAATATTCAGCAAATCCGTTTAACCTCTTTATATCTGAGCAATCAAGTGATATTGCTAAATCGTATTTCTCTTCTTTACTTTCTTTTTTTATTTCTTCATACCATGGTAAAAAGCTGAATACTTGTGGATATTCTGGTATTATAACATCTGCTTTTTTCCCAGTAGCTTTTAAAGCTCCATATAAAGCTAGACTACTTCCTATTGCATCTCCATCTGGTGTTTCATGTGTAAGTATAACTATATTATTTGCCTTGTTTATTTCTTCTGTAATATTATCTAATATCATTATTCCTCTCCTTCTGGCTTCTTTACATCCTTCATAATGTCGTTTAATATACTATCAATTCTTTCTCCATATTCCATTGTTTCATCAAATTCAAAAACAAGTTCAGGAGTAATTCGCATATTTATGTTTTTAGCTATTTCAGATCTAATAAATCCAGATGATTGTTTTAAGCCAAATAGTGTGTCTTTTTTGTTTTTGCAATTAAGCGCACTTATCCAAACTCTAGCATAGCGTAAATCCGGTGTTACTTTAACTTTTGTAATGCTTATCATTCCCGTTACTTTAGAGTTTTTTAATTTATAATTTATTATATTACTAATCTCGCGTTTTAATTCCTCATTTACGCGGTCTAATTTATGTGAATTATTCTGTCTTTGCATATTATCTCCTTTAACTCTAAGTCTATTTTACTTCTTCCATTATATGAGCCTCGATGATGTCGCCTTCCTTAATGTCATTATAATCTTCAATTTGAATACCACATTCATAACCTTTAGCAACTTCTTTTGCATCATCTTTAAATCTTTTTAAAGATACAAGTTTTCCTTCATGAATTACTATATTTTCGCGAATAACTCTTACAATTGAGTTTCTCGCAATTTTTCCATCTGTTACATAGCATCCAGCAATTGTTCCGACATTTGAAACTTTGAATGTTTGCCTTACTTCAGCAGTTCCTATAATAACTTCTTTATATACAGGGTCTAACATTCCTTTCATTGCTGCTTCAATGTCTTCTATAGCATTGTATATTACAGAATACATCTTAATTTCGACATTGTCTTTGTCTGCAGCACTCTTTGCCATTGCTTCTGGTCTTACATTAAATGCAATAATTATAGCATTTGATACCTTTGCAAGTGTTACATCTGTTTCTGTTACAGCTCCAACATTTGCATGTATTACTTTTACCTTAACTTCATCATTGCTCAATTTTTCAACTGCTTGTTTTACAGCTTCTACTGAACCTTGTACATCTGCTTTTACAATTAAGTTTAGTTGTTTCAAATTACCTTTTTCAATTTGACTAAATAAATCATCTAGTGATACAGCAGCTGTAGCATTCATTGCTTTTTCTCTTTCCTGGCGTTTACGTCTTTCAATTAAGTGCTTAGCAGCTTTTTCATCCTTAACTTCATAGAATGTTTCACCAGCTGTTGGAACTTCTGTAAGTCCTGAAATTTCAACTGGAGTTGATGGTCCTGCTTTTTTAACAACTTGGCCTTTATCGTTTCTCATGTTACGAATTCTTCCTATAACTGAACCTACAACTATTGTATCTCCGACATCAAGAGTTCCACGTTGTACAAGCATTGTAGCAATAGGTCCTTTTGATTTATCAAGTCTTGCTTCAATTACAGTTCCTTTTGCTTGTTTGTTTGGATTTGCTTTCAGCTCTTTCATGTCTGCAACTAATAATACCATTTCAAGAAGTGTATCAATATTTTGTTTTTTCTTAGCAGAAATTGGAACAAATATAGTATCTCCGCCCCATTCTTCTGGAACTAAGCCGTATTCTGTAAGTTCACGTTTTACTTTTTCTACATCTGCACCTTCAACATCTATTTTATTTACGGCAACTATAATTGGTATATTTGCTGCTTTTGCGTGGTTTATAGCTTCTATTGTTTGTGGCATTACACCATCATTTGCTGCTACAACTAGTATTGCAATATCTGTAACTTGTGCACCTCTGGCACGCATTGCTGTAAAAGCTTCGTGTCCTGGTGTATCTAAGAAAGTAATTTCTCTTCCATTTATTTCTACTTTATATGCACCAATTGCTTGTGTAATTCCCCCTGCTTCGCCCTCAATTACATTCGTGCTTCTTACAGCATCTAATAGAGAAGTTTTGCCATGGTCTACGTGTCCCATAACCACTATTACTGGTGGTCTTGATTGTAGTTCTTCTTCCTTATCTTCGCTTTCATCGAATAATATGTCTTCTTCTTTTACAACTTCCTTCTTATGTGCAGTTACTCCAAATTCTCCTGCTATTAAGAAGGCCGTATCAAAGTCAACTTCATTATTTATTGTAGCCATTATTCCATAGCCTAGTAATTTCTTTATAACCTCACTACTTGTTTTCTTAAGTTCTGTCGCCAAATCCTTAACAGAAATTGTTTCAGGAATAGTAATATCTGTAAGTTGGAATATTTTTTGCTTTGTATGCTCCTCTTGAGCTTTTGCTTTACTTTTCTTGTTTTTGCGATTTCTTCCATCGCTTAAATCATAGTAATCCAGCATTGAGCCTTCATTGAACATATGTGATAGTTTGCTTTCCTGTTTCAAATCCTTTAATCTGCCTGAGCTAAAATCACTATCATCATTTCTTCTTGTTTTATTATTTTTTCTTGCTTTATTTTCTTCTGGTCTATTCAATTTTTGTTTATCTATAGCTTTATTTGCATATTCTCTTACATTTTCTTTTTCAGCAATGTCCGATGACATTATATCTTTAATATTTTTTTCAATTCCTCTTTCATCTAGCGGTCTTCTGCCATTACCAAAGCCTGGTCTTTGCCCATTAAACTTATTATTTCCAAACCCTGGTCGATTATTATTAAATCTGCCATTACCATTTTGACCCCCAGATTTAAATCTATTATCTCCGTTTTGATTATTGGATTTAAATCTATTATCTCCATTTTGATTATTAGATTTAAATCTATTATCTCCATTTTGATTGTTTCGACCGAATCTATTTTCTCCATTTTGATTATTTCGATTAAATCTATTATCTCCATTTTGATTGTTTCGACCGAATCTATTTTCTCCATTTTGATTGTTAGATTTAAATCTATTTTCTCCATTTTGATTGTTAGATTTAAATCTATTATCTCCATTTTGGTCATTTCTATTGAATTTATTGCCCCTGTCAAAGCCATCTCTATTTTGGTTGTTTCTTTCAATATTATTTTTCTGCTCTGTTCTTTCCTCTATGCTTATATCTCTATTAATTTTTTCTACCTGCTTTACTTCTTCAATTACTTCCGGCTCTTCTTTTATTTCTTCTTTTTTAGGCTCTTCCTTTTTTAGCCCAAAAAGTTCACTTACGCTTAGAGGTTTTGTTTGCCTATTGCGGTATACAATATTAAAATCTTTTTTACGCTCGTCAATAAAGCCTATATCCTTCTTGGTTTCGGCTTTTTTCTTCTTTTCTGCTTCTTCTTGTTTTTTTATTTCTTCGTCAGATATTATTACTTGTCTGCGAATTATAACAGGTCCAGAAGTTTTATCTTTTTCCTTTTCTTTCTCATGTTCTTTCTTACTTTCTTTTTTCTTTACTTCTTGCTTCTCTTTTTTTTCATCTTGTGGTATATTACTGCCACTAAAAGATTTTTCTATTTTATTTGCTTGTTCATCTGTTACACCGCTTAAATGGCTTTTTACTTCCATGCCAAGTTCTTGTGCCTTACTTAAAACTTCTTTGCTTGTTAATCCTAATTTCTTAGCTATTTCGTGTATTTTTATACTACCCAATAGCTTCACCTCCACTAATTATTTTGTATATTTCTTCCCCTAAATTTTTTTCATTTATGCAAATTACAGATTTATTGCTTTTGCCTACCCAATGGCTTAGTGCTTCTACGCTTTCAAATTCTAAAAAATGAATGCCATTTTTTTTGCATGCATACCCCATATTTTCCTTTGATTTGTTTGATGCATCTTTTGCCATTATTACAAGATACGTCTTTTTCTTCTCAATTCGCTCTAAAACTGCTTCAGTCCCAAATGTAATTTTCCCAGCTTTAGTTGCAATTCCTATTAAACCTAATGCTTTATTTGTCAATCGCCACACCTCTTAGTTCTTCATAGATTTTTTCCGGCACATTTTTTCCAAATATTTTGGCTAGCTTATTACTTTTTGTAATCCTTTCTAAGCAGGTCCTTTCTCCACATATATATGCACCTCTTCCCTGTAATTTGCCAGTTTTATCAATGATGATCGTACCTTCTTGTTGCTTAACAATTCTAATCAATTCAGATTTGTCTTTTTTTGCATTACATCCAATACAGGTTCTTTGAATAATCTGTTTCATTTCTTCCTCCTGGTTTAACCGAGTTGTATAATATGCAACCCCTACACCTCATTATTATTCTCTGAAGTCGTTTCTTCTTGTTTTGCTAAAATCTCTCTATATTGTGTTTCGCTCTTTATGTCTATTTTCCAGCCTGTTAATTTTGCAGCTAAGCGAGCATTTTGCCCAGCTTTTCCTATTGCTAAAGATAATTGATTATCTGCAACTATTACTTGTGCAAATTTTTCTTCATCTTTTGTATCTACTGCTAATACTTCTGCTGGAAGTAATGCTTGTGCTATAAACATTCCAGGGTTTTCAAACCATTCTACAACATCTATTTTTTCTCCATTTAGTTCATCTATTATATTTTTAATGCGGATTCCCCTTTGCCCAACACAAGAGCCTACTGGATCAATATCTTTGTTTGTTGAATATACCGCTATTTTAGAGCGCGACCCTGCATCTCTAGACACGCTTTTTATTTCTATTAATCCTTCATATATCTCAGGAATTTCAAGCTCAAATAGTTTTTTCACAAAGTCTGGATGGCTTCTTGATACTACTACTTGGGGATTTCCTCTTGTCCCTTTCTGCACATCCACTACGTAACCTTTTATTTTCTGGTTTAAATGATAAGTTTCAGTAGGTATTTGTTCTTTTCTTGGCATAATTCCTTCTAATTTACCAAGATCAAGAACTAAAGCAGTTCCTTCAGTTTTTTGTATCATTCCAGTTACTACTTCGCCTTTTCTTTGATCAAATTCTTTGTATAAAATATCTCTTTCAGCTTCTCTTACTTTTTGTACTATAATTTGCTTTGCCGTTCCGAGCCGCAATTCTACCAAAGTTCTTTGGAATGATTTCAATATTTACTGTATCTCCTAATTTAAGTTTTTTGTTTATATTTTTTGCATCTTCTAAGCTAATTTGTAGGTTTTGATCTTCTACTTCATCTACAATTTCCTTTACTGAATAAACATGCACTTCTCCAGTATCTTTATCCATTGTTACTTTAACATTTTCTGCCGAATCAAAATTTCTTTTATATGCCATAACAAGTGCATTTTCAAGTGATTCTAGCATATACTCCTTGCTTATTCCTCTTTCTTTTTCTAGTTCTTCTAATGCGCTAATTAGTTCTTTGCTATCTGTTGTTTTCATTTTTATCATTCCTTTCTATTCTTCCCAATTGTATACTGTCTTTGCTTGGGATATATTTTTTCGTTCAATTTCTATTTCTTTTTTCTCTACTTGCAAAGTAAGTTTTTCTTTGTCAAATTTTTTTAAAATTCCTTTATAAGATTTCTTTTTGTCTAATCCTTTAAATAGTTTTAATTCAATTTCATTTCCTATCTGTTCTTTGTAGTGACTATCTTTTCGAAGCACTTTTTCTAGTCCGCAAGATGAAACTTCTAAAAAATATGCATCTTTAATATAGTCTGCCTCATCAAGTATATCCGTAATTGCATCATTTACTTTTTCACAATCGTTCAAGTCTATTCCTTTTTCTGAATCTATAAATACTCTTAAATAATAATCTTTTGCTTCTTTTTCGTAAATAACATCATAAAGGACATACCCAAGATTTGTAATAATTGGCTGAATTAGTTTTTCTACTTTCTCCTCAATATTTGCCAAAGCAAAACCTCCTTTAAAACTTACAAAAGAGTGGGATTTGCTCCCACTCTTCTGTTCTTCTTAATTGTAAAAATATTATACACCGCAATTTAACTATTGTCAATGGTTTTGAGTAATATTTTTATGCTATTTTTTATTTGTCAGTAAACAAATACATCACACGTAGCAATTTTTTCTCCATCCAAGGTTTTTACTGTTATAGTAGCATTTCCAGCTTTTCTGGCTTTTACAATGCCTTTTTTTATAGTAACAATACTATCATCACTTGAATACCATTCAACTGCTTTATAGTCTGCACTATCTGGTGATATTGTTTCAGTTAATTTTTTCTCTTCGCCTATCTGTAAATTAAGTGTAGTTTTGTCAAGTTCCACTTTTTCGACATGTATCTGGTTTGTTCTTATTTCCAGTGAATTAACATTATCGTTTGAAGCAGTTAAATTATATTCACCTTTTCTTATCATTTCTTCGTTTATCGTTCTATTGTTTAAAATTATAATGTCGTACATGCTCATTATCTCTCTTGCAGATACATATGGAAAAGTTTCTTCTCTTTTAACTCTGCTACTTCTATATGCAGTTATTCTTCCTGCTAAATCATTATTTAATATTTGAAGATTCTGCGCTGTATCCATTAGTTGTATTGAAGAACCATTTTTATGATTGTATATTTTATTATTTTGAATAATAACATTTTTATACGATTGTTTTTCGAAATTTCTTTCAATATCTATACCTGTTTGTGGCTTTGTTCCTGATATGTTGTAAATATTGTTATTTATAATTTCTAATTTATCCACTGCAATTACAGAAATTCCATTTCTTCTAATATCATGAATATTATTGGAGCTTATAATAATATTTTCAGTTCTCATATTCTCATCAGACATGAAATCATTTATATATATTCCGTCTCCTGTCATCATTGAAATATCTAGGTTAGATATTGTTATATTTTTCGCATGCTCTATTCTTATACCATGTCCCCATTCATGTGTTGATTCAGCTTGATAATCATAGTCATGTAATTCTTTATCTCCTATTAATACTCCGTTTCGAATTGTAGTGTTTTCCACATTAGAAATATTTATTAGATTATATTTTGGCTTGGAATTTCTGAGCACTTCTATTATAGAGCCATTTAAATCGAAGTCTATATTTGATTCTAGTTGAATTGCTATGTTTACAGTGTCAATAAAGTAATGTCCTGTCTCCAATTTTATAAACTTAATATTATTGTTTTTAGCATATTTTATAGCATTATCTATACCGTAACTTGCTAAAATTGCATCTCTTTCAGTATTGCCATCTATTGGAATTTCAAAATAATCATTATTTATTATTCCATCTTCGCTAATCTCCCCTTTTACTTCGATTATGCATTTTGCTTGTTTTTCGTTTCCTGCCGTCGCTGTAATAATTGTTGTACCAGCTTTCAGCCCTTCTATATTTCCATATTCATCTAGTCTTGCTATACTTTCATCTTCAATTTTATATTTTATATCATATTGTTCAACGTTTAGAGGTTCAATTATTAATCTTAATTGATGTTTTTTCCCTTTAGTTACTATAATACTTTGTTCACTAAACTTTATTTTACTTATTTCTTCATCTAATGAAGTTAATTTTCGTTTTAATTTTATTAGGTCTGTTAAGTTTATTTTTCCATTTCCATCCATATCCATAGCTTTTTTACTGTAGATATTATAATCTTCATTTAAAGCAATTAATCTTTTTGTTGCTAATAAATCTGTTGTAGATACTTTTCCATCAACTGAACTATCTCCGTTTTACAATTATTACATATTCTTTTTCATTAGTTTCTAGCACATCTCCAGTAAATACAAATTCCAAATTTTGTTTTTGCCTGTTTCGATTGTATATTATGCAGTCTTGGTTTGTTAATACTTTTGATAGAAATGTTTCTACAGTTGTTGCTGGTGGTACCGCTTCTATCGTATGTTCATTAAGTACATATTCGTCTATTACGAAATCGCTTATTTTTGCTTTGCTTATACTTAAATTCATACAAATTATACAAAAGCTAATTGCTATTAAAAAAAACGCTATCTTTTTGACTATATTTTTTTTCATTTTTTACTCTTTCCATTAATACAATATTATCTTCTTTGTTTTACTGCTTCATACATTACAATTCCAGCTGATACAGATGCATTTAATGATGTAATTTTTCCCTTCATTGGAATTTTTATTAAAATATCTGTGTTTTCTTTTACTAGCCTACTCATTCCAAAGCCTTCGCTTCCTATTACTATTCCAATTGCATCTGTATAATCCTGGTCATAATAAATAGTTTTTGCATCCATATCTGTTCCAATTATCCATAGTCCTGCTTCTTTTAAATTTCTTATACAATCTGTAAGGTTTGTTACCCTTGCTATTTTCATATGCTGTACAGCACCGGCTGATACTTTGTTTACTGTACTATTTACACTTGCAGCACGTCTTTTGGGAATTATTATTCCATGTACTCCTGCTGTTTCTGCAGTACGTATAATTGAGCCTAAGTTATGTGGATCTTCAATTCCATCTAAAATTAATACAAATGGCTTTTCTCCTCTTTGTTTTGCTAAATCAAGTATGTCTTCAACATTTGCATATTCAAATGGAGGTACAATTGCGATTACACCTTGGTAGTTTTCTGTTTGTGCCATCTCGCTCAATTGTCTTTTATCTTTTTCTACCATTACAATTTTTCTCTCTCTTGCAATAGCAATTATTTTGTTTATTGAGCCATGCTTTTCCCCTTTTTCAATAAATATTTTGTTAATATCTTTTCCGCTTTCTAAGAGCTCCAATACTGCATTTCTTCCTTCTATTTGATCATCAAAACTTTTTTCTCTCATGTTATTCCTCCTCATCTAGTTTAAGCACTGTTAAAAATGCTTCTTGTGGAATTTCTACGTTTCCTATTTGTCTCATTTTCTTTTTGCCTTTTTTCTGTTTTTCTAGAAGTTTCTTTTTTCTGGTAATGTCTCCACCATAGCATTTTGCAAGCACGTCTTTTCTCATTGCAGATATTGTTTCTCTTGCTATTATTTTGCCAGATACCACTGCTTGTATTGGTATTTCAAATAATTGCCTTGGAATTACTGTTTTTAGTTTTTCTGCCATTTTTCTACCTCTATCATAAGCTGAATCTTTGTGCACTATGAATGATAGAGCATCTACAGGTTCCCCGTTTATGTGTATGTCTAGCTTTACTAAATCAGATTTTCTATACTCTTTAAATTCGTAGTCAAACGAAGCATAACCTTTTGATTTAGATTTTAATGTGTCAAAAAAATCATATATTATTTCATTTAATGGTAACTCATACACTAGTATTACTCTTGCTTCATCTAAATATTTCATATCAATATATGTGCCACGCCTGTCTTGGCAAACTTTCATAATGTTTCCTACATACTCTTTTGGTAGCATTATTTCAGCCTTTACTATTGGCTCCTCTATATAGCTTATTTCTTGATTTGGTGGCAAATCTACCGGATTATATAAATCTATTACTTGTCCATCTGTTTTGTGCACCTTATATATTACTGATGGTGCTGTTGTAATTAGCCCTAAATCAAATTCTCTATCTAATCTTTCCTGTACAATTTCTAAATGCAGTAATCCTAAGAATCCACATCTAAATCCGAACCCTAATGCTACTGATGTTTCTGGCTCATATTCTAAAGCTGCATCATTTAGTTTTAATTTTTCTAAAGCTACTTTTAACGATTCATATTCGCTTCCATCTATAGGATACAAGCCACAATATACCATTGAATTTGCTTTTTTATACCCTGGGAGTGCCTCTTTTGCTGGATTTATAGCATTTGTAATTGTATCTCCTACGTGCAAGTCTGAAATTGTTTTTACGCTTGCCACAATATATCCTAC
Source organism: uncultured Clostridiaceae bacterium (assembly GCA_947167695.1). Lineage (GTDB taxonomy): Bacteria > Bacillota > Clostridia > TANB77 > CAG-508 > UMGS1754. The sequence goes on along the minus strand of CAMVIX010000007.1, from coordinate 8,039 downwards.
TTCACCTGCAGATAATTCCTCGGCCGGCTTATATGTTCCTGGCTCTAAATATCCGAAGTTCTGTTACAACAAACTTTTTTCCAGTTGCCATAAATAGAATTTCGTCTCCTACTTTACATGTACCTTCTTTAACTCTAACATAGCTTACTGCACCTTTGTAGTTATCATATTTTGAGTCAAATATTAGGCATTTTAATGGAGCGTTTTTATCTCCTTTTGGCGGTTTAAATTCTGTAATTATTCTTTCTAGCACCTCGTCTACATTTAGTCCTGTTTTAGCTGATATGCATGGTGCATCCATCGCAGGAATTCCTATTACATCTTCTATTTCTTTTTTTACCTCGTCTGGTCTTGCATTTGGTAAATCCACCTTATTTATAACTGGCAAAATATCTAGGTTATTGTCTAAAGCCAAATACACATTCGCTAGGGTCTGCGCTTCTATTCCTTGGCTTGCATCCACAACTAAAATAGCCCCTTCGCAAGCAGCTAAGCTTCTAGAAACCTCATAATTAAAGTCTACATGCCCCGGTGTGTCTATTAAATTAAATATATACTCTTCACCATTTTTAGCTTTATATTGCATGCGTACTGCTTGTGCTTTAATCGTAATTCCTCTTTCACGCTCCAAATCCATATTATCTAGCACTTGACTTTCCATTTCTCTACTAGAAAGTACACCCGTCATTTCAATTAGTCTATCAGCTAAAGTAGATTTTCCATGGTCTATATGCGCAATAATGCTAAAATTGCGAATTTTTTCTTGTTTTTCCATTGTTTGCCTCCGCTTTATTTATGGAAATATTTTACCATAAGTTTAACGTGAAAGCAATATAATAAAATAAGGGATTTTTAAAGATTTATAAATATTGTAGAAATATTTCTAGTTCAATGTCTGCTTGTTCTAAGATGCCTTTTAGAGTTCCTTTAGCAATTTCTTTATGCATTGGAATGATAAAAATTCTTCCTGTTTGATAATTTTTATATTTTGCATGGCTCCCTTTTTGAGAAACCTTTTGGAAACCACATTTTTTTAGGGCTTTTATTATGTCCTCAGGTGGCAGTGTTGGATATTTAGAGCTCATATTGCCACCTCCAGTGTAGTAACTAATATTTGTTTTGGCTGTTCTGGTTCTTCTGTTTCGTAAAACAGTTCAAGTGCTTCTTGTAAATTTTTTAACGATTCTTCTATAGTTTTTCCTTGGGAAGTTACACTATTGTCTAAGCACTTTGAAACATACCAATCTTCTTCTTTTTGCACGATTACAGTAAATTTCATTTTATTTCCTCCATATAAAAATTTAATTAATTTATATAGTATTATATCAAATAAAAATTATATTTGCAATATTTTCCAATTAGTATTTGTATACACGTTGCTAAGTCCTAAAATCTGTGAAATGTGCTAGACAAAAAGAACGTCCCTTTGTCCCTTGTTCTATTTTTATTGTTGTATTTTTTTCTAATTTATGGCATAATAGGCTTTGGAGGGAAAAATGGACACTAAATATTTAGATAAAATAGAATACCCAAAAATATTAGAAATATTGTCTGGCTTCGCTGTTACCAGCATTGGCAAGAATCTAGCAAAAGGTCTTATGCCTTTTACTGATTTAGGAAGAGCAAGAAAGGCTTTAGCTGAAACTACCGAAAGCCATATTTTGCTGTATAGAAAAGCATCCCCGCCAATTTCTGAAATAGCTGACATTACAGTTTTCTTAAAAGCTCTAAAAGCTCAAGGTAGTCTTTCCGCTACTGCTCTTTTAGAGCTTGGTAATATTTTAAAAATGTCACGTGAATTAAAGGAATATTTTCATTCAGATATTGATACTTCTTTTTGTGTAAATTTAATAGAGTATTTTTCTTGCCTATATTCAAACCCTAGCATTGAGCAAGCTGTGTTTTCTGCAATATTAGATGAAAATACTATTGATGACCATGCATCAACTACTTTATGGCATATTAGGAAAGATATTCAAAAGCTTGAATCAGAAATCCGCCAAAAGCTAAACTCATATCTACGTGCTAGTTACATACAAGAACCAGTTGTTACTATTCGTGCAGGTAGATTTGTTATTCCGGTTAAACAAGAAAGGCAAAGCGAAATAAGTGGTTTTATTCACGATATTTCTTCAAGTGGCTCTACAGTATTTATCGAGCCAATAACAATTTTTGATATGAATAATAAACTAAATTCATTGAAAATAGAAGAGAACAACGAAATTGAAAAAATTTTGCATGACTTAACCTCTTTATTTTATCCATATATAAATGAATTAGAACAAAATGCAAAATTAATAGGTAAAATAGATTTTAGTTTTGCAAAAGCAAAATATGCAAGGAGTATTAATGCAAATGAACCTGTTTTACAAGAAGAAAAATCTATTAACTTGATAAAAGCTAGGCATCCTTTAATTGATTCTAGCAAAGTAGTACCAATTAGCCTTCCACTTGGCAAAGATTTTTCTTGCTTAATAATTACAGGTCCAAACACTGGTGGAAAAACTGTTGCATTAAAAACCACACGGTCTTTTGTGTGCAATGGCAGCAAGTGGTATGTATATTCCAGCCGAAGAAAAAAGTACTGTTTGTGTTTTCGATAATATATTTGCAGACATTGGAGACGAGCAAAGCATACAAGAATCGCTTAGTACCTTTTCTTCTCATATGACAAATATAGTCGAAATATTAAACTGTGCATCTTCAAACAGCCTTGTTCTATTAGATGAGCTTGGCTCTGGTACAGACCCAGTTGAAGGTTCAAGCCTGGCCATCAGCATATTAGATGCCCTTAATCAAAAAGGGTGTTTAACTCTTTCTACTACACATTATCCTGAAGTAAAAAACTATGCATTAGTTACAGATGGTTTTGAAAATGCAAGTTCTGAATTCGATGTTCAAAGTTTATGTCCAACATACAAGCTACTTATTGGTGTACCTGGTCAAAGTAATGCTTTTGCAATAAGTAAAAGACTTGGATTGGATGAGAGCATTTTGGAAAAAGCAGAATCTCTTGTTTCAAGCAATACCGTTTCTATTGAAGATATCTTAAGAAGTATCTATGATGATAAAAAGAAAATTGAAGAAGAAAAAGAAAAGATTTTATCTAATTCTAAAGAAATTGAAGAATTAAAAAATTATTTAAAAAATCAAAAAAATGATTTAGACAAATCTCAAGCAGAATCTGTAAATTTAGCGAAAGAAAAGGCTAGGCAAATTTTACTTGATGCTAAAGAAGAAGCCGATGAAATACTTCGCGATTTAGAAAATACTTCTTCGAAAAGCGAGGCAAATAAACTTAGAAGAAAACTTAAAGAGAAGATATCAGAAAATACATTTACTCATAATGTAGAAGATTTTTCTCCACTTAGTAATTCACAAATTCATATTGGAGATTTTGTTAAAATAAACCCTATTGGTATGAACGGCCAAATTTTAAGTATCCCTGATAAGTCTCGGTAAAGTCCAAATACAAGTTGGAAGCTCAAAAATGTATTTTCCAGTATCGCAATTAGAAGTTGGAACTCCTATTAAAACAGAAACAATTGAAAAGCATAGACCTAATGCATCTCTTAAAATAAACAGTGTTCCATCTGAAATAAATATCCTTGGAACAAATGTAGAAGAAGCCAGACTTATTCTTGATAAATATTTAGATAATTGCGTTTTATCAGGTCTTTCTACTATTCGAATTGTACATGGCAAAGGTACTGGTGCTCTTAGAAAAGGTGTTCAAGAATACCTAAAGGGAAATCCACATGTAGTATCTTTTAGATATGGCGCATTTGGAGAAGGCGAAATGGGAGTTACTGTAGTGGAATTGAAGAAATAAATATTCTACGCAATATCCAAAAATGACCGCGATTTACGCGGTCATTTTTGAGTTCAAAGAGTTATAGTACGTCTAGCGCTTCCTGTGCCAGTTCACTTCTTACAGATTTGTCACTGCTCAAAGTAATTTGCCAGCAATACTTATTTCCTTTCATTTTTTCAGAAAGATAAACAAGCCCGTTATAGCGCTCTGTCAGTTCTGGATTATTAATCTGAGTTGAGTCTCCCAGGAAAATAAACTTCGATCCCTTTGCAGCACGAGTAACAATATCTTTTATATCACTCGGTTTAATGTTCTGGGTTTCGTCGATAATGAAAACAGTTTTAGGAATCGTTCTTCCACGTAAGAAACCAATAGGCTGAATCTGGATAAACTTTCTCTCGAAAAGTTCCAAAGCTGAATCTGTTAAAGTAGCATTATCAGCCTCTGGATTTTTCTCCCTGAAAATTGCCTTTAGATTATCCATAATTCCGCCGAGATATGGTCCAACCTTTTCATCAATATCTCCTGGTAAGAACCCAATTTGTTCATTGCTAACAGTAATAATAGGTGTAGCAACTAAGATCTGATCATATAGCTCAACATCAGAATATTTTGCAAGTTTTTCCAAAGCCATAGCCAATGCGCAGAAAGTTTTTCCTGTTCCCGCTGCTCCTTTTACAACCACAAGTGGTGCTTCTTCAGGAGGTGTCAGCAGGCATTCCCAAAACATTGTCTGCTCCATGTTTAAAGCCTTATACCCATTAGGCAAGCTCTTTGCATATTTAATTGGCCATATTTTTCCACCTGAATATCTTGCTATTGTAGGTGAGCTTTCAGTGTGAATGTCCAAAAAAAGATTTTCAACCCATGAAATTTTTTCGTGTTTGTAAATCAATTCTTTTGGGATACTCTTTTCTTTGTGAAGCAGGTCTACAACTTCGTGAGTTGTATAAACTGTCTCAAACCCCTTATACTGCTCATTGGGGCTAGGAAACAATTCATCCTTAAAAGTATCAGCTTCCACACCGATTACTGCAGCTTTTAGCCTAATTGGAGGATTTTTTGAAATCAGGACAACATTTGGATTTCCTTCTTTTTGCAAATCCAAGCATACTTGGTAAACTCTTTTATCCATCCTTGTAAAATCAACCATTGAATTGATTCTTTCATCTAAAGGTTCAGAGTTATCAACTACCCGAAGGTAGCTTCCATTTTTCTGCTTAAATCCCTCCCTCGACAAAAGCTGTTCTCTTGGAATTGAGCTAATGTAATCCAGGAACTGTACTGCAATACGCTTTTTTTCCGGAATACCGTTGTACGTATGCAGGTGCTGTAGGATGGCAAGTGGGATAACAATAGTGTTATCTGCGCCAAACCTCAGCGTCGTATCGGCAGATGCTATTATTGCACCCGTCCGGAGTACGAAGGTTTTTCTCATAATACTATAGCTCCTTTCTTTTTATCCCAATTTTATGGGATAATTATTATGAGATTACACCTTCAATATATCATAATTATGTAAATAAATCAAGAAAAAAATCGGTTTTTTTATGATTTAGGAAAGCCAATTGTGGCATATTACTTTGGCATAGAAAACATTTTCTATTCCAAAGTAATATGCCACAATTGGCTTCAACTATTTTACCCTTTTTCCTTCTAATTTAAATCTGCCCTTATTAGTCTCTGCAAAGACACTTAAATTATCTCCTTCAACTATTCCTAGTATTTTATAGCTTATATTTCCCATTGGAGTGTTAAATTCCCCTGAAAATATACATTTGTTATCCTCCACTTTTCCACCACTAAAATAATTTTTAGATCCCATTATTTCCATGCTCCCACTTAAAGAGCCTCTTTCCTGCCAGAGTCCTATTTTACATGGTATATTCCCCATTGGTGTATTCAGCGTTAACTCATACATTCCATCTATCATAAAAATCACCTCTACCACAATATTATATGCAATGTATTAATAGAAGTGATTTTTATTTTATCTTGGTAATTTTAGTATTACAACTGTACCTTTTGGCTGGTTGTGTGCTAGTTTAATTGTGCCTCCATGCAAATTTACTATAGATTGTGCTATGGCTAAGCCTAGCCCGCTTCCGCCTGCTTTTCTTGAACGAGCCTTATCTTCTCTATAAAATCTATCAAAAGCATGTATTATCGTTTCGTCATTTACTCCAATTCCTGTATCTCTAACCTCAATTACGCATTTGCCCTCTTTTGAATATGTGTTAATCTCAATACTTTCATTTTTTTCTGTATATTTCATTGCGTTATCTAGTAATATTACCATTAATTCATGTATTTTATTTCTATCTATACTTATAGACTTTTCATACTTTAGGTTAAGCTTTATTTCTTTCCCTTGGGCTGCTGCATAGTCCTGGTAAGGAACTACAATTTCTTTTAAAAACTTGTCAACTTCTGTTTCTTCCTTATTCAGTAAAACAACATTTGAATCTGCTCTTGCTAAAAGCATTAAATCTTTAGTTAGCTTTCCTAGTCTTTTGGCTTCGTTTAATGTTAAACTTATATCTTCCGATTTATCTATTATTTTGCTCTCTGGCTCTTGTAATAGGAGCTCCTGTTTCGTTTGTATTATTGTAAGTGGTGTTCTAAGTTCGTGTGAAGCATTTTGTACAAATTCTGTTTGCTTTTGCCATGAAGCTACAATAGGCTTTAAGGTATATTTTGAAAGTGCATAACTTGCTAAAATCGAAAGGCCAATAGTTGTTATTATCCCTAATGTTAAAATATTTAGATAGTTATCTATTATATTTTTTTCTGCATCTACATTGATAAGTAATTGGGCGTATTTTATATTCCCATCTTCATCTGTTATTTTAATATTTATTCCTCGGTAATAATATTCTTCTATTTTTATATCATATATTTGGTCTAACTGATTATTTGAGAATTTTGCTTTGGAATATAATTCATTGTAAAATTTTCCTATGCTTTCTTCGTTTACTATCATTCCGTTATTATCTCTTATTATTTCTACAATCCTTGGATTAATATGATTTTTTCCATCTATTCCGTCTAGCTTTCTTATTTCATCTATTGGATTTTCGCCTTTTGGCAGTCTTTCACTTAAATAATTCTTTTCTATTATATTATCCTTCTTTGAATATCTATCTACTGCAATTTCTAGTTCACTATCCACAGATTTATATAGTTCTGTTACCAGATTGTTAAATATAATTGCTCCAAAAATAGTAAAAATTATGCTAAATGCTATAAAATTATATAGCATATTTTTAAGTAATTGTTTTTTTATTAGTTTTTTTTCTTGCATTATTTACCTCCTATTTCCAAATATACCCTACTCCTCTAATTGTTTTTAAATGTTCATCCATTCCAAACTTTTTCAGTTCTTTTCTAAGTCCACTTGCATATACCTCTACAACATTTGTAGTAGTTTCGCTATCAAATCCCCATATTTTGTCAAAAATCTGCTCTTTTGTAATAATAGTGCCCTTATATTTTATTAAATACTCTAATAAATCAAATTGCTTTCCTTGTAATTCCAGATTTTTTCCACTTACTGTTGCTTGCCTACTAGATAAATCCAAGTTTAAATTCTCATACGTAAGTGTGTTTTCAAAGTAATTTCCACTTGTTCTTCTTATAATTGCTTCAATTCTTGCAATTAGCTCTTCCCTTTCAAATGGTTTTATCAGATAATCATCTGCACCTAATTTAAAGCCTTTTAATTTATCATCAAGGCCATCACGTGCTGTGAGAATTAATACTGGTGTAGAGATGTTTTTATCTCTCATTTGCTTTATAACTTCAAATCCATTCATTATAGGCATCATTATATCTAAAATAATCAAATCATAAATATTTTGTTCAGCATATAATATTCCCTCTTCGCCATCAAATGCTTGCTCTGTATTATATTGCTTTTCTATGCACTGTTTTATTGTATCTGATAAAATTTTGTCATCTTCTATAATTAATATCTTCATTTCTTCCTCCAAAATAAATATACAATTTAAACCTTAAATTAATCTTAAGTATAAAATATTATACCACAGAATTTATGGGCTTTTTAACATTTTAAAAAATTTTCTAAAAAAATTTAGTGTTAAAGTATTGACAATGAGTTTAAAATATATTATACTTTATCTTGCGTTAAGAAATGCGCCCTTAGCTCAGTTGGTCAGAGCAACCGGCTCATAACCGGTGGGTCCAAGGTTCGAATCCTTGAGGG
>CAMVIX010000006.1 GCA_947167695.1 uncultured Clostridiaceae bacterium | reverse complement strand
CCGTTTTTAGGGCGGCGGCCTTTGGCGAATCCATCCCTGCCCACCACAAAAATAAAGAAGATACTATTTTTGTATCTTCCTTGTTTGATTTTTATAAACAGTTTCCATACTTATTGTGCTTGGAGCGAGTTTACTTAAAAAATGTAAACATTTATTCATTATCCCCGGTACTATAGTTCTTTTCCCTTTTAGCAAATTATCCACGGCATATTTTGCTACATATTCACTTGAAAGTGGCTTTATACTAAAATTTACTCCTGCTACATTGTTAAAATTAGTTGCTACTGGTCCTGGACATAATACAGATACTGTTATATTCGATTTAGATTTTTCGAGCTCTTTTGAAATAGCTCTTGAAAGATATGTTACATAGGCTTTTGATGCATAATATGTTGCCATAAGTGGTCCTGGTGCGAAAGAAGCTACCGATGATACATTTAGTATATAGCCATTGTCTCTGTTTTTCATATCCTTTAAAAATAACTTCGTTAATATAAGTAGTGCAGTTATGTTTGTTTCAATTAGATCTATTTCTTTATCTAAATCTGTCTCTGAGAATTCTCCAAATATACCAAATCCTGCATCATTTATTAATATATCAATTTGCTCGCCTTTTACCTGCTGATATAACTTAAGTACATTTTCTTTTTTACTCAAATCGACACTATAAAATATCGCTTCAGTATTTATTTCGTTTTTTAATTCTTGTAATTTCTCATTATCTCTTGCAACTAAAATCAGGTCATACCCTTTAGAGCTTAAATATCTTGCCATATCTCTTCCTATTCCAGAAGAAGCACCTGTAACTAACGCCTTCATCTTTATACCCCTTATGATAAATTTTTAATTGTTTTATTCTCTATGTATTCCTTAATTTCACACACATCATTTTTTGGTGTAGATGCACCGCTTACTATTCCTATTATATCGTTTTTGTTAAAATTAATACTAGTTAAATCATTTTTGTCTTGAACTAAATACACCTTGTTGCAATTTTTTTCAGAAATAACCGCAAGTTCTTTCGTGTTTGAACTGTTTTTTCCGCCTATGATTATCATTTTATCTACATCTTTAGATATTCTTTCTACCTCGTCTTGTCTTTTTTCTGTTGCATCACAAATTGTATTGTTTATATTTACCTGTGCTTCTTTGAAACATTCCATTATTTCTTTTGTAATTTCGTAAAATTTTTTACTTGAAAATGTGGTTTGCGAAACTACATAAGCTTTATTTAGATTTGATTTTTTAAATAATTCATAAGCTTTTTCTACTTCTGAAACAGCCTCTATTACTATGCAGTTTTCCCCTGCAAAGCCTTGTGTACCAATAGTTTCTGGATGTGTTTTTTTGCCAATTATAATGATAAATTTGTTTTCTTTTTCTCTTTGCACATCTAAGTGAATTCGTCTAACTTTGCCACATGTTAAATCTATCACGTTGATGTCTCTTTTTTTTGCCTTATTATATACCTCTTCTGCTTCCCCATGTGCTCTAAATATAACATTTCCACCATTTGGTACTTCATCTATACTTTCAACAGTAACCATGTCCTCATTTTCTAGCATTTTCACTACACTTTCGTTATGCACAATCTCTCCCAGGCAATATACTGTATTTTTTTCTTTTAAAACTTCTTTTGCTTTATTTACAGTAAATGTTACTCCAGCACAAAAACCAGATAATCTCCCTACAATTATTTTCATAATAAAACCCCTATTTTTGAGTTTTTTAGTCTAAGATATGTATATACTAATTTTCCTAAACTTAATTTTTTCATATTTTATTACATAATTTCTATAAAAGTTATTTTATCATATTTTTGTATTTATATCTAGACTATTTATATTTTTTATGCTAAAATAATAAGGTAATTGCGGGATTAATTTAGTGGTAGAATGTCATGCTTCCGACCTGATAGCGCGAGTTCGATTCTCGCATCCCGCTCCAAGTGTGCGATATTGCGTATCGCAGTTAATAATGAAGAGTGAATGGTTAATAGTGAATAACATTAAGATAGCTCAAAGGAGCACACATGTACTATTCACTATTTATTTTTCACCATTCACTATTCACTAAACTTTTTTAAATACAATATTTAAATTATCAATTATTTTATCAAAATCTTCAATTAATCATAACAGGAGAACGATGCTTCGTTCTCCTGTTTACTAAATTTTATATTATATTATTTTGACAAGCTCTAACTAATCTATTCATTATACTAAGTCCTAGATTTTTTTCTTCTAAACCCTCAATTATAGCAAGGTTACAATTCATTTTATCAATTTTCCTTAAACTGGAAAAAATATTACGAGATATTTCTTGAAGATTTAATCTACTACCCAAACAAATGAATTTACTTTCAGAGATATCAATATATTCCTTATCCTCTGAAAAGCCTACTACACAGCAATCTTTATTTTGAGAGATTAAATCATTTATTATATTTATTTGATTGTTTGACATTCCTACCAAAATGCATTTTGTATTTGGCGCGTAATGTTTATATTTCATTCCAGGGCTTTCTGGCTTTTCATCAGATTTTACTTTTCTAAATAAATTATCACTTAAGCTTACACATCCGAACAGCTTTCTGTATATCTTCTTCTGTAATAAAACCTGGCCTAAGAATAACTGGAACTCCATCTATAACTTTTACAACTGTAGATTCGATACCGATATTACATTTACCACCATCAACAATTATATCCACCTTCTCATTAAACTCTTCATAAATATCTTCTACACAAGTACCACTAGGTTTAGTAGATAAATTTGCACTGGGTGCTGCAAGAGGAATATTAGATTTTGTAATAACATTATTAATAATATTATTACTTGGCATTCTAATACCAACAGTTTCTCCGAAAACATGTTACTGTATCGCAAATACATTTTTTCTTTCTTAGTATTAATGTGAATGGCCCCGGCATAAAGCAGTCTATAAGCTTTTCCTCTATTTCATTTGGCTTTTCTACAATATTATAAATCATTTCTTTGCTGCTAACATGGACAATTAAAGGATTGTCTTGAGCTCTTCCTTTTGCTTCAAATATTTTCTTACATGCAGTATCTGAATATGCACTTGCAGCAATTCCATAAACTGTTTCTGTAGGCAATATAGCTAATCCTTCATTTTTTAAGATTTCTATAACATTATTTAATTCATCATCTCTAACAGCATTTTTCCAATTATAAATCTGAGTCATTTATGTTCTCTCTTTTCTAATGCATAATTATAGCAAAAAAACAGTATTAAGTAAAGTTTTTTCAATACTTTAATTAAAACAGGTATTGCAACTTTATAAATTTTATGTTAATGTATAAATAATAAATCGAATTATATAAAAAACTTGAAACAGAGATGTCATTTTTTCGCATACCTATTTCGTAATCGCTCCATGTGTGCAATTTGGGGACAGGTTTATAAACCTGTCCCCAAATTGACTGAATTTTCACCTATGTTCTATTATTCTTCTCTTAAATTAGCACCAAGTTTATAGAACAATGCCTTTACAATTTTGTCTATTATTTTGTTAATTTCTTCTGATGTCATTGTTGTCTCGTTGTTTTCAATTTTCATTTTTAACATTATTGATTTTTTGCCTTCTGGCACCTGCCCACCTCTATATTCCTCAACAAATATAACTTCATTTACATGTGGAGCTATTGAATCACTTATTTGCTCCCATGTTACGTTTTCATCAACTAAAATAGACAAGTCTTTTTCAATTAAAGGCAACCCAGGCAAATGTTTATACTCGTTTGTTCTTGATGTAAATGGTACTAATTTTTCTACATTAATTTCAAACATTGCAACATTAGTATGTTTTATTTTTGTCTCTAGCATGGTCTTAATTGAAGCAAGCCCCATACATCCTATTACTTCCCCATCTTTTATAATATTCATATGCGCATTTATATCTGCCCATGCTGGCTTGTCGCCTACTTTAAGCTCTATATCTTCCATATGGCAGAAACTTGCCATTGCTTCTAATACGCCTTTTAGCTCATATAATATTTCGCTTGCATTTTTTCCAACAACGGCACCTGCAAGCATTTTCTTATGAATTGGAAGTGCCTCATCTTCAGATGATTCGTGGTACTCGCCTTTTTCATACACTTGAGTTAACTCATATATTTTAAAATCATCAAAGTATCTTAAATTCTTTACAACCGAATCTAACATACTTGGAATTAATGAGCTTCTTAAATGCGCCATATCTGGTGATGGTGGTGTAGCTAGCCTTACCATTTTTGTTTTATCAAGTCCTGCTGCATCTATATATTTGTCCTCAATCCATGGGTATGTTATAACCTCATCAAATCCGCATCTAAAAGATAGATACTCTCTTATTCTTCTTTCTAGCAATACATTATTTTGAATAACTGAATGCTCTATTTTAATTGGTAATGGTTTTGGTTTAAAATTATCATAGCCAATTATTCTTGCGATATCTCCCATTACATCATCTCTAAGAGATACATCTCCTGTAGATCTCCATACTGGTGCTATTACATGATATACTCCGTTTTCGAACTTTACATCATATCCCAGCTTTGTAAGAATTCTTTCTATTTCTTTTTGCTCTATAACGGTTCCAAGACGCACATCTAGGAATTCCTTAGTTACGTCTATTTTAGCCCTTTGCGTTTTTACTTTATATTCATCTGAATAAGCTATAATTTTGCTGTTTGGGAATATTTCTTTTACAAGCATTAAAGCTAAATTTACACCTTGTTCTACCCTTTGTGTGTCTATTCCTTTTTCATATCTTATTCCTGCATCTGTTTTTTCATCAAATTTCTTTTCAGATTTTCTAATTGTGCTTGCTTCAAAGTTAGCTACTTCAAGCAATACTCCTGTTGTTTCAGGAAGTACTGAATCTTTTATACCTCCTCTAATTCCCGCTAAGCATAGTGGTCCATTTATATCGCATATAACTAAATCGTCTTCACCAAGCTCAATATTATTTCCATCAAGTAATTCTAGTTTTTCATTAGGCTTAGCATTTCTTACAATAATTTTTTTACCATCAATATGTGTTCTATCAAATGCGTGCATTGGCTGGCCAGTAACAATCATTACATAATTTGTAATATCAACTATAGCATTAATTGGCTTCATGCCACAATTTATTAGGGCAGATTGCATCCACGTTGGAGAATCTTTTTGTTCTATTCCATCTATTTCAACACCAACATATCTTGCACATTTATTGGTGTCCATAATTTCTATATCATACTTCTTCAATCCGCTTTCTAAGTCGTATTTTTCAAGTTCTTTTAATGGAACATTATATATGGCTGATAATTCTCTTGCTATTCCATAATGTCCCCAAAGGTCTGGCCTATTTGTTAAAGATTTATTATCTATTTCAATAACAATGTCATCTGCATTTATAACTTCTGCTATATTTTGACCTGGCCTGCAGTCTATGCCTTTTAAATCTACAATTTCCGTTTCAGATTGTGGCTTAAAATATCCGTCTAAGTATACTTCCTCTGCTGCGCAAATCATACCAAATGAGTCTACTCCTCTCATTGGCATTGCCTTTATTTCTACTGGCTCTCCCTCTCCATGCCATACAACCTTTGCGCCTGGCTTTGAAACTACTACATATTCTCCCTCATATAAATTGCTTCCACCACAAACAATTTGTACTGTGTTTGCTTCTCCAATATCTACTTTGCATACTCTTAATTTGTCTGCATTTGGATGTGCGTTAAGTTCTAAAATTTTTCCAACTACAATATTCTCGAATTTTTCTGCCACATTTTCCACAGCTTCTACTTCAACTGTTTTAATAGTTAAGTCTCTTGCAATTTGCTCTGGAGTTAATTCCTTTGGCAAATCAATATATTTTTTTATTAAATTCAAAGATACCTTCATTTATCAATACCTCCTAGTTAAATTGCCTTAAAAATCTTAAGTCTGAACTACGTAAAAGTCTAATATCGTCTACCCCATAACGCATCATTACAAGTCTATCTAAGCCAATGTTAATATAGAATCCTGTCCATTCGTCTGGGCTAAGTCCTGCAGATTTTAATACATTTGGATGGATTACGCCACCTGGCATAACTTCTATCCAGCCATTGTGGTTACACGTTTTACAACCTTTCCCACCACAGACAAGGCATTCCATATCTATTTCATAACCTGGCTCAACAAATGGGAAGAATCCTTCCCTCATGCGAATATTAATTTTTCTTCCAAATACTTTTTCCAATATAGTTTGTATCATTACAATTCCCGATGAAAAAGAGATGTCTTTATCCACAATTAGTGCCTCGTATTGGAAAAAATCTCTTTCATGGCGGGCATCTACAGCTTCATTTCTAAAAACTTGGCCTGGATATACAAATCTTGCAGGTGCACCATGTTTTAACAAATATCTTACAGATCCACCTGTTAAATGTGGTCTTAGGCAAAGTCTTTCTGCACCATTTTTGTTTTCCGTCCCCTCTATCCAGTATGTGTCCATTGTTTGGCGTGCTGGATGATCTGGCGCAAAATTTAGGTTATCAAATGCATATTTTTCACTGCTTATTTCATCCTCGCTAAATACCTCAAAACCAAGTGATAAAAATGCATCATTTAAATCATAGCACATCTGGATTATTGGGTGCATACTTCCACCATGTACTTTTTTACCTGGTATTGTAAGGTCTGCTGGTGTGCTTAATACACTATTAGACTCAAGTATTTCTTGCTCCTTTGCATCTAATTTAGCTGTAAACAAATTTCTTATTTCAGAGACCTTCATTCCAACTTCTTTTTTCATTTCTGGAGTTAAATTCCCCATAGATTTTGTAATTTCAGAAAGTTTACTGCTTTTACCAAAAAGATTTCTTTTAACTTCCTGTAGTTCATTCATGTTTTTTGCATTAGCAATTTCATCTAATCCTTGTTTGCAAATGCCTTCTAATTCTTCTTTCATTTCCTACCTCCTAATTTTAGTGTCCTAAAATAATAAATTTAATCGTATCTCTAGCGCGAGGGAGAGCTTCTATTTTTTTAAAGCGACCCGCTCGGGGGGACCGCCGTGCGCTGTTAAGCACGAAGTGCTGTTATCAGCGCCGGTGGGATAAGGGGAGCGACTAAAAAAATAGACTCTCCCGGGAGCGGTAACATACCATTTATTAATTTTAAATTTATTATTTTAGGACACTAATCAAAAAAGCCATTCATCCTAAATGTTTAGGACGAAATGGCTTACAATTCCGCGGTACCACCTAATTTATTCGCTTAATATTTATAGCAAATCTCTTTAATACTATTAACGCAAGTAAAACGCTTCTGCCTACTGTTATTTCAGCAAAAGACCTCGAAAGTGAAATTTCGAATACAATTCTTTAAAGCAAGCTTTCAGCCCATGACTTGCAATCTCTAATAAAGACTCTATGTATTCTACTTTGCTTTGTCAACGGTTTTAACAATAATATATTACCACCTTTTATCCAAAATTACAAGTGTTTTGTGGAAATTTAATGCTTTTTATTCTCCTCTATCTAGCCTTATTATCTCCTCTACAGCATCTTCCAATACATCGTTTTTTACAACATAATCTGCCACATCTTTAGCATTTTTAAATTCTTCATTGTCTATTTCCATTCTTCTTTGAATTGAATCTAAGCTATCTCCTCTTAATAACATTCTTTTCGTTCTTTCTTCTGCTGAAACTGAAATATAAAAGCATTTTATTTTGTTTATGTCAAAACCCTTCTCTTTTGCTCTGTTTTTTACATCCTGTATTGATGAAACTATTTGAATACATACAACATCATCTTTTAGTGAATCTGTATTAATTGCATTGTATTCCCCATCAAATTCTGCTTTTTTATATTCCCTCTTCACAAGCTCATTTAATATACTTGTCTTGCCAGATCCACTTTCTCCAATTAATATAATCATTTGCATCCCTCTTTAAACATATTCTTTGTGAAAATTATATTACTTTGGCTTGTAAATTACCATTACAATTATGTTAAATTTGTATTACAGATATGTTACAAAAAAATAATGCATCCCCATTTACTTTACATATGTACAACTAATTTATTTACTTTAGAATTTATAAATTTTTCTAATTTTCCCATAAATACATCTGGTGCAATTTCTTTTTTTGCAACCATGTCTAAGCCCTTTTCCCAGCTGGCTGTAAGCTCTGGGTTTAGCATATCTGGCATTACTTTATAAATTACATCATATATTTTTTCTCCTTTTTCTGTTGGAGTTATTATTTGTGTTTTTGAGTTGATAGAAATATATTCTATTCTTTCCAGTTTTTTTATTATTTCTGCTCTTGTTGCACTAGTTCCAATTCCTGCTCCTTTTATTTGTTCTCTTAAAGCTTCATCTTCTATAAGTTTTCCAGCATTTTCCATAGCTAGAATCATAGAGCCTGAATTATATCTTGTTGGCGGGGTTGTTTCAGCCTCTTTTGTTTCATAGTTTTGCACGGCAATTTCTTGCTCTTTCTTTAATGAATTTAATATATTCAAGTTTTCATTTTGGTTATCATCACTTGTTTCTTCTTTTTTCGTTCCTAAAACTTCTAAATAGCCTTGTTTTACGCAAACTTTTCCACTTGCTCCAAAGTTTTCCGAGTCTACCCCTACTATTACATTAATCTTGTTAAACTCTGCTGGAGGATAAAAAATAGCAATAAATCTCTTTGCTATCAAATTGTATATTTGCTTTTGAAGCTCTGGAAGTTTATCAAGATTTTCAAAACCTTGTCCGGTAGGAATAAGCGCATAGTGATCTGTTATTTTACTATCATTTACATACTTTGTTTTTAGTAGATTGGTAGAATATTTTTCCTCTATCATCTTTTTTAAATAGCTTTGAATTTCTTCATTTTTATACCCCTTTGCTATTCCATTTAAGTTTTTTGTAATCTCTTTTGCTACTGCACTAGAAAGCACTCTCGCATCTGTTCTAGGGTAAGTTACAAGCTTTTTTTCATATAGGTTTTGTATAATATTAAGGGTTTCATCAGGTTTTATTTTAAATCGTTTTGTACATTCATTTTGAATTTCTGCTAAATTAAATAAAAGTGGGGCATTCTCTTTTTGCTTCGCTTTTTTTACTTCTAAGATTTTCGCCTTTTTGTCTTTTAAAGAAATTATAAATTCTTTTGCATCTTCTATTTTCTTAAATCCTGTTTCATTATATAATTTAGGGGATTGAAACATTTTTGAGCTTTCGTTTGCTTTCCATTCTGCACTAAAATTAGATGTTTCTTCTCCAAATTTTCCGTATAATTTTGTAATATTTAGTTTTGTTAAAATTTTTAATTTCTCTTTCTCTAGAAACCACCATTCCGAGCACACAAGTCATAACTCTACCTACTGAAATTGAAAATTTTTCTTGGTTTAGGTCTTTTGCAAGTCTTCTTCCAAAAATAATTGAAAGTAGTCTTGAGAAGTTTATTCCAATTAAATAATCTTCTTTTGCTCTTAAATAGGCTGAATCAGACAAGCTATCATATTCAGATAAGTCTTTAGCATTTTCAATGCCTTTTTTTATTTCTTCTTCAGTTTGCGAATCTATCCATACACGTTTTTTTGTTTTTCCTTGCACATTTACCATGTTATCTACTAGTCTGTATATATATTCACCTTCACGCCCAGAGTCAGTGCTTACATAAATTGTATCAATATCTTCTCTTGTTAAAAGCATTTTCACGACATCAAATTGGGATTGCACACTAGGAATTACTTCATATTTATACTCTTTAGGTATAAATGGTAATGTATCTAATCTCCAGAATTTTAAATTTTCATCATACTTTTCCGGATAAGACATAGTAACTAAATGTCCTACACACCATGTAATAACCCATTCTTCTGATTCAATGAATCCATTTTTTCGTGCGATATTTATTTTTAAAGCCTTGGCAAATTCCATTGCTACACTAGGCTTTTCTGTAATCAAAAGTTTTTTTGCCATTTACTCCACCTTTTGAAACGTTTAGAACCGTCCCAAACATTTCATAAACAAATTTCTTTTGTCAACAAATTTAAGAAAAGTTTTTATTCTGGCAGACAAAATATAGAATTTTGCAGGTGAAACGAGGTATTTTTTGTAGCCAAGTTTGGAGCAGGCTAAAAGCCTGCTGCAAACTTGGCTACAAAAAATAGCGAAGCGTCCGCAGTTTCACCGAAAAATTTCTATATTTCGTCTGCATTTGTTTTGATTATATTTCAAATGTATTTTTTGAGTTATAAGTTTTCTATTTCTTGTTTTGTTAAACCAGTAGTTTGGATTATCGTTTCTATGTCTATTCCTTTGGACTTTAGTTTTTTTGCTACAGATACCGTTCCATCTTTTTTGCCTTTTATGTAGCCTGCCTTTTCTATTGCTTTATTATCCATTATGTATTTTAGTCTATATTCTGCAAGCTCTCTTTCCCTTGCATCATTGCTTAAGTCTTGCAATACCTCTCTTGCTTTCTTTATTTCTTCTTCTTCATCCATACTTATCACCTCTGGATTTTCTATAAATTTTGCCCATAAGTTTACTTGCTTATTTTTCGCTTTGTTTTTATACTTATTAAACTTTGGTAACTCCATTATAAAAAATTCTAGTCTATCTGTCAAGATTATTTCTGGATAATCTTCTTCCCTTATGTTCCATTTTGATAAGTATTTCTTTACTTCTTTTATTTCTTCTATTTCATAATCTGTTATCAATATTGCAAGTGTTTTTTCTAATTTGTCATAATCTTGTCCTGATTTTATGCTTTTTTTATAGTCTCCCGACCAATAAAATAATATTCTTTCTGCTATGTTGTGCCTATCCACTACTTGCATTTCTATATTACAGTTTATGCTATCATTTATTTTTGCCTTTATATCCAATATGCCTATTTTATCATCCATTAGTTCTTTTTCTGTTATTGTACTGCAATCTACTCTTACATGCGTTATTTTTTCATTTAGTATTGCACTTAAAAATGATGCTGTTACATTCTCTGCTCCTTCGTGTCCAAATATTCTCTTAAATACATAGTCGATTTTTGGGTCTAGTAATTTTCCTATAATACATTCCTTCTTTCTTTTGAAATTTTTGTTTTTGATTTGTTTGGCTGAAATGCCTGAAATTTTGATTCAAATTTATTTGAAATATAATCTTGTATTATCTTACCAAAATGCATTTTTTAAGTCAACAAAAAAAGCCAAATTTTGCTGACTTTTCATCTGCAAAATTCGACATTTTTTTGTCTTAATAATACCTTTTATATTTTTGATGGACGTCCACGAGTTTATTAAGTTTAGTTTTTTAATAATTTTTCTTTTTTTTCACATACTATCTTAAGGTGATTTTAATGAATTCTTTGTGGATAGAAACTACAGAAAAAAAAGCTTATCCTAAACTAGAAAAAAACGTTTCTTGTGATGTATGCATTATAGGCGGAGGAATTACTGGGCTTACTTTAGGGTATTTGCTTTTTAAAAAAGGTATATCTTTTAAAATTCTAGAGCGAAATGAAATTTGCTCTGGTGTTACAGCAAATACTACTGGCAAACTCACTTCGCAGCACGGGCTTTTTTACAATTATTTGGTTACAACTTTTGGTAAAGATACAGCTTTAAAATATTTGCATTCAAATGAAGACGCTATCGTTCAAATAAAAAATATTATAGATAACGAGAAAATAGACTGCGATTTTGAATGGCAAGATAGCTTTGTCTATACGAATGATGAAAAAGAATTAGAAAAAATTAAGCTAGAAGTCAAAACTTTAAATGAATTAGATTTTCCTGCGTATTTTAAAGAAGATTTACCTCTTCCTTTTAAAACTTTAGGCGGAATCGGTTTCCCAAAGCAAGCACAATTTCATGCAAGGAAATATTGCTTAGGACTTGCTAGCTCTTTTAAAGCCGATTCAATTTATGAGCATTCTAAAGTAGTAGATGTAGAAAAAAATAATAATGGTTATAAAACAACTTGTGAAAATGGTTGTGAGGTTAGCTCAAAATTTGTAGTTGTAGCATCACACTATCCTATCTTAAACTTTCCCGGTTTCTACTTTCTAAAAATGTATCAAGATAAATCTTATATTATAGCTGTAGATACAAAAACAGACGTATTTAAGGGAATGTATATTACTAGCAATACTCCGGTAACATCATTTAGGACAGCTATTGTAAACGGCAAAAGGCTTTTGCTTGTTGGCGGTTCTGACCATAAAACTGGTGATACAAGTGTCGATATAGCCTCAAGTTATAGCAACCTAGAAAACTTCGTAAAAACTTTGTACCCAGAGGCAGAAATTCTCTATCGTTGGTCAACTGAAGATTGTATCACTCTTGATAAGCTTCCATATATTGGCTGTTTCTCTAAATTTCTTCCAAATGTATATGTAGCAACTGGATTTAAAAAATGGGGTATGACAACTTCATATGTAGCAGCAAATTCCATTTTCCATGAAATAATTGGAAATTCCCTAGAGTATTCTAGTATATACAGAGCAACACGTTTTTCTCCAATTAAAAATGGAGATGAAATGGCAAATATGTTAAAGCAAACCGGTTATTCATTATTTATAAACAAGCTAAAAGCACCTATCATCCCGTATGAAGAATTAAAATCTCGGTGAAGGTGGAATCGTCTCATATAATGGCAAAAAGCTCGCTATGTACAGAAAAAGTGAGAATGAAACTATAGCTTTTAAACCATATTGTAAACACCTAGGCTGTGAGCTTTCTTGGAATCCATTAGAAAAGACATGGGATTGCCCATGTCACGGTTCTAGATATGATACTGAAGGAAAGCTCTTAACCGAGCCTAGCAAAGAAAACTTAACTATGGAAACCCTTATGTAGAGAATCAATTATTGCAAATATTTCTTTCTGCGTGCAGTTATTTTTATCTAGTTTCATAGTACTTTTTCTCTTCAATAAAAATACACGTTGGTAATCTTTTGTGGCTCACGTGTGAAACGTTTAGGACCGCCCCAAGCGTTTCACACGTCTATTACTTTTACTCTATTTTCTCCTGCTACTTCTTGGAGTTCTGCTAAAATTGCTTCGTTTAAATATATTCCTCCTGCAGGTTTTATTTGTTTACCATCTGTTATTTGTAACCTTATATTGTTTTTTTCTCCCATAAAAAATTTTAGTGCACCTCTTAACTTGTCTTTTCTCTCGTCCTCTAGGTTTGTTATATCTATGCTTAAAAATTTTTTTGTTTTATTTGTAAATTCTCTTATTGTATTTGCTACTATTTTAGGTGCTTCATCTTCCCTTAAGCTTAATCTACCTTCAATTAAGACAACATTTTCTTCTATCAATATGCTATTAGATTTTTGGAAGCAACTATCAAACACAATTATTTCGCATGAGCCATACAAATCTTCTACCGTTACAAATGCCATAAGAGTATTTTTCTTTGTGTATTTTTTCTTAACTTGAGTTACTATTCCTGCATATGTAACGCTTTGCCCGTCCTTATATTCTGTGCTTTCCCCACCTGCTATTTCGTGCATTTTTAGTGTGTCTATGTTTGTTTGTGATAAAATTTGTTCTCTTAAGTTTTCAAGCGGATGCCCCGAAATATATAGTCCCAGCATTTCTTTTTCCATTGACAAAAGCTCTTTTGCAGACAGTTCTGGTTTTACTTGAATGTTATATTTCATTTCATCTATGTTGCTTTCTTTTATTTCTTCACCTAAATCAAACATACTAACTTGACCTTTCAAGCTTTTTCTTTCGTTATCAGCTATTGTATCAATTATCCCTTCAAAAGATGCTAAAAGTGTTGCTCTTGTTTCTCCTAGCTCATCAAAGGCTCCAGCTTTTATAAGAGATTCAATACATTTTTTATTTACAGCTTCTCCGCTCATCCTCTCGCAAAAATCAGCAAGTGATTTAAATTCACCATTTTTTGCCCTTTCTTCGCAAACTAAGTCAACTGCTTTTTCTCCAACATTTTTTATGCTTCCAAGTCCAAAACGAATTTCTCCTTTTTTAACCGTAAATTTAGTATCACTCTTATTAATATCTGGCTTTAATATTTGAATGTTCATCCTTTTGCATTCATCTATGTATTCTGGTACTTTGTCTAAATTCCCCAAAAAACTATTTAATGTTGCTGCCATAAACTCTTCTGGGTAATGTGCCTTTAAGTACGCAGTTCTATATGATACCACTGCATATGCTGCAGCATGAGATTTATTAAATGCATATTTTGCAAACTCTGCCATTTCATCAAATATTTTATTTGCCGATGCTTCATCTATTCCATTTCTTATGCAACCAGGAATTACTACATTTCCTGCTTCATCTACTTGACCATGAATAAAGTTTTCTCTTTCTTTTGCCATTACATCTAGCTTTTTCTTACCCATTGCACGTCTAACTAAATCGGCTCTGCCTAAAGAATATCCTGCTAAGCTTCTTACTATTTGCATAACTTGCTCTTGGTATACCATACAGCCATAAGTTACATGCAAAATTGGCTCTAAGCTTGGGTGAGTATATTCAATGTTATCAGGATGCAACTTATTTTTTATGTATCTTGGGATTTGGTCCATTGGTCCCGGGCGGTATAACGAAACACCTGCTATAATGTCTTCTAGCCCATCTGGCTTTAGTTCTTTCATAAAGTTGGTCATTCCTTGGCTTTCAAATTGGAATATTCCAAGAGAATTACCATCTGCCCATAGCTTGTATACCTTGGGGTCATTCATTTTACTATCAAATTCTACGTCTATTCCTCTGTTTTGTTTTACATATTCTATAGCATCATCAATAACAGTTAATGTTCTTAAGCCTAAAAAGTCCATTTTAAGTAAGCCTAGTTCTTCAAGAGTAGTCATTATATACTGCGTAGATATTGTCCCTTCCCTTACATATAGTGGCACATAGTTTACAACTGGCTCTTTTGTAATAACCACACCACAAGCATGTGTTGAAGCTTGCCTTGGTAGCCCCTCTAAACTCATTGCAATATTTAGTAGATGTCTTATTTTTTCGTCATCTTCATAAGCTTCCTTTAATTCTCTGTTTTGGTCCATTGCCTTTTTTATTGTAATATGAAGTTCATTTGGTATCATTTTTGCAAGTTTATCCGCTTCTGCATAAGGTAAATCAAGTACCCTTGCAACATCTCTAATTACCATTCTTGCCGACATTGTACCGAATGTAATAATCTGGGATACATGGTCTGCTCCATATTTGTCTGCAACATATTCTAACACTTTTTCACGTTTTGCGTCTGAAAAGTCTACATCAAAATCTGGCATGCTTATACGCTCTGGGTTTAAAAATCTTTCAAAAAGCAAGTCATACTTAATTGGGTCAATGTCTGTTATTTCTATTGCATATGCCACAATAGAGCCTGCTCCAGAGCCACGTCCTGGACCTACGGGTATATCATGTGTTTTTGCATAGTGGATAAAATCCCATACTATTAAAAAGTAGTCTACATATCCCATTTTTTTGATTACTTCTATTTCATATTCCATTCTATCTAGAATTTCTTTAGATGGATTTTCTCCATAACGTTTGCGAATTCCTTTATCACACAGTTCTCTAAAGAAATCAAAATGTGTAGAATATTCTTTTGGCACATCATAGTTTGGAAGTATTGTATGCCCAAATTCAAAATCCACATTGCATTTTTCAGCTATCTTTACTGTGTTCTCCATTGCTTCTGGTAAGTTTGGAATAAATTCTGCAATTTCTGCTGGGCTTTTTAAATAAAAGTCATTTGTTTCAAATGTCATTCTATCTATATCGTTTATTTTTTTGCCTGTTTGCACACATAAAAGTACCTCATGGCTGTCATAATCTTCCTTTTTCAAGTAGTGTGAGTCATTTGTTATAACTAGTGGAATATCTAGTTTTCTACTCATTTCTACTAGTTTTTGATTTACTAGTGCTTGTTTTTTTAGTGTATTTGCTTGTATTTCTAAATAATAGTCTTCTCCAAATAAATTTTTATGCCAAAGTGCAATTTGCTCTGCTTCTTCCATATTTCCTTCTAGTATAGCAGTTGCCACGCTACCAGCCATACAAGCACTACAGCAAATAAGCCCTTCGTGATATTTTTCCAATGTTTCTAAATCTATTCTTGGCTTATAATAATATCCTTCTGTAAAACCTACTGAAACTAGCTTACTTAAGTTTTCATATCCTTCATTGTTTTTTGCAAGTAATATTAAATGATTATACTTATTATCTATATTTGGTTCTTTGTCAAATCTACTTCTAGGAGCAACGTATACCTCGCACCCAATAATAGGTTTTACGCCTTCTACCTTACATGCTTTATAGAAGTCTATTGCACCGAACATAACTCCATGGTCTGTAAGAGCAACAGCACTCATACCAAGTTCTTTTACTCTTTTAGGTAATTCTTTAATTCTTATTGCACCATCCAGCAAGCTAAACTCACTATGAACATGCAAATGCACAAAATCTGGCATAACCTTTCCTCCTAAAATTTATATATATATTTTTATCACATTTTAATAGTTTTGTCCATAGGTAGCAAAAACCTGCAATGCATTTGCATTGCAGGTTTTCTTTGGAAATTATTCTGGACTATATGTTCTAAAAGAACCATCCTCATTGTATAATGGTGTCATCAGTTTTCCATCAATTATTGCATACATCACCATTGTGTCTGGATCATATACAATTTTTTCGAATTTATTGTCGTCATTATAATACTGCTCAATGGTTACAAATATTCCATTTTTTCCAGTAGGTGTCGTCCTATCTTTTTGTGAAGAAGTTACCATACATATAATTACAGCAATAACTACAACTAAAGCGCCTAAAATTCCTCTGAGAATGTTCCAGTCTAATTTCCGCCCTTTCACTTTTTTTCACTCCTTTCTGCATATAATAATAGATATATTAACTAGCATTATTGCTAGTGAAAAAAAGGAAATGTATATTAAACAGCATAATTGCTGATTGGATTTTAATTATATCACACTTTACATAATTGTGCAAGCATATTTATGACTTTATACTTATGCAATAACAAGAAACTGCAATGCATTTGCATTGCAGTTTCTTGTTTCAAAAAAATTATTCCGGGTTATAGGTTTTTAATGTCCCGTCACTATTATATAATGGTGACAGATTGTTACCATCCATCATGGCATACATTACCATAGTCTCAGGATCATACACAATCTTCTGGAAAGAATTTTCTTCATCATAGTATTGTTCTATAGTAATAAATGCTTGCTTTTTTGCATCTTTTGCATTTTCACCTGAGGTTTTCGCTAAGATTCCACATAATACAATAAATATTACTAGAAAAACAAGACTTATTTTCCCGAGAATTCCAACCCAGTCTAACTTTTCTTTGTTCATTTTCTTTTCTCCTTTTACATTATTGCTAAGGTATATGATCAACTAGCTTTTACACTAGAGAATAAAAAGAAAATATATAAAACAGCAAATTTGCCGTGTAAGTTTGTATTATAACACTTTTTTTAAAATTATGCAAATTGATTATTGGGTTTTTGTACAAATTTTATATGTTTCATCTTCTTCCATACCTGTATATATTCCTTCTCTGTCCTAGGTAATTTAAGGAGCCATTGCAATTTAAATTGTCTTCTGTACTAGTTTCTGTTTCACCTGTTTCTATGCCTACATCTATACCATTATCATTATTACTATTGTTGCATAGTCTTCTTATTAGCTTAGTTATTAATTTAATCAATAATGCACTTAAAAAAGCCAGAATTGTATAAATTATAGTTGCAATTAAGAAATTTGCATCAAAAAAAGCGAATGTTATTACAAGATAAATTGCAAAAAAAGTCGCCGCTACTGAGATTGGTGAACGTAGTACAGTTTGCAAAACAGCTGCTAAAATTATAGTAGCAATAGGCAAGGCAAAAAATATAAGTAATGTATTCATGTGTTTCACTTCTCCTTTTATGTATTTTACTTTATACTATTCGCTTTAGTTTATTTTTGTTACATAGAAAAATCCTGTAAATGTACAATTAAATTGGGGACAGGTTTATAAACCTGTCCCCAATTTAATTGAATTTTCAAGTAAGAATATTTTTTGCTTATTTAAGTATTTCTATTGCTTTATTTAACTGATTATCTTTTTCTGTATCTATATTATAGCTTATTTGTACACCTTCTGTAAGCTCTACAACTTCGTCTGGCTCTATTCCAACTTTATTTATTTTGGTTCTATTTGGAGTAAAGTATTCTTCTGTTGTTATCTTTAATGCACTTCCATCTTTTAGTTTTAATACTTCTTGAATTACACCTTTTCCATAAGTTTTTGTACCAACAACTTTAGCAATATTATTGTCTTTAAGTGCTCCTACCAATATTTCAGCTGCACTTGCAGAATTTTGATTTACTAAAACTACAATTGGTATATTAATTATTGGATCATTTTTTGAAGTTTCGATTACCTCTTTTTCTGTCTTGTTTACTGTTATCATCAAATATTTTCCTTTTGGTACAAGGTAATCTGCAATAGTTAAAGCTTCTTGTACTATTCCTCCACCATTATTCCTTAAATCAATAATAAGAGATGTAATGTTTTTAGATTTTAGTTCTTCAATTTTTTCTTTGAAGTCTTTGCTCATATCTTCATCAAAACTTGTTATCTGTATATAGCCAATATTCGTATTTTCTATTACTTCAGCTGTTAAAGGGTTAATTATTATCTTTCTTCTTTCAATGTCGAATTCAAGTATTTTCTCTTCTCTTTTTATTTCAAGATGTACTTTAGTTCCAGTTTCTCCTTTAATAATTCTTGCAGCTTTATCTAGTCCATCTTGACCTTCATAGGCTACACCGTCAACTTTTGTTATAATATCTCCTGATAATAGTCCTACTTCTTCCGCAGGTGACCCCTTTATAGGAGAAACAATAACAATTTCATTAGAATCTTTATATACACTCATGTATATACCAATACCCACATAATTTCCAATAATATTTGTATTAAAACTTTCATATTGGTCCTTTGAAATATATTCACTATACTCATCACCAAGTCCTGCAATATATCCGCTTAAGGCAGATTCTTTAAGCTTTGCTTCATCAACTTCACCTAAATAATATTTATCTATAATAGATCTAAGTGAATTTATATCTGCTCCTATTCCAGATTTTTCTCCAGGCACTAGTACATATTTTGTACTATCTTTACTGCCTAGGTTTTTATACATCATAACGCTTGTTACAATAAATGTAATAAGCACTGTCAAAAGTACTAGCATTATTGACTTATATATTCTTTGCTTTTTGTTAAATTCCATTGTTCCCTCCTATAGAAAATCTCAATACTATTATATTAATCTTTTCTTATACTATTCACTCTATTTTAATCGTCTTTCTTACAAATTAACGGGCGACAAGTAGTCGCCCCTATATATCTAGCATCTTATTTCTAACATCTAAGATTTATTAAGGTAAATATGGTCTTGGGTCTACCCTGCTTCCGTCTACTCTTACTTCAAAATGTAAATGTGGTCCTGTTGAATTTCCTGTTGTTCCTACATACATTATTACTTGACCTTGTGATACATATTGTCCTTCATAAACCTGTCTTGAATCAGGTTGTCCATGTGCATAAAGTGTCATTGTTCCATCATGATGATTTATTATTATGTATTCTCCATAACTATAGTAGTCTCCGCTTGATGTTTTCGCAGCTTTTGATGTAACTACTGTTCCGTCCTTTACTGCAACTATTGGTTCTCCAGATATTCCGCTTCCACTAAAATCTACTGCTCCGTGAAATCCTCCCCAGGAATAATATAATCCTGTTGTAATTGGGTATCCTGCAACTGGCCTTATATAGCCACTTGAGCTTGGATTTGAGGTAATAATAGTTGTTTCTCCGCCATTACTTTGTGAAGCCCTTTGCCTTGCCTCTTCTTCAGCAATTCTGCGAAGTTCTTCCTCTATTTGTGCTTTATGTTCTTCAAATGCCTCTATTTCTTCTTGGACCTTCTTTTCATCTGCATCTAGTTCATTTGCTTTTTGTTCTTTTAAGTTTCTTGTTTCAGTAAGTGCCCTACTTGTTTGTTGGTGTACTGTCCTTTTTTCCTCTAGTTGAATCTTATTGTCCTCTAATCCTTCTTTTTCAGCTTCTATTTCGTTTTTCTTTCTTTCTATTTCTGCGAGCATGTCAGAATCCGCTTTTGCAATTTCTGATGCTATGTAATAATTTGAAATCAAATCTACTATATCATTTGAACCAAGTAATATGTCTAAGAAGCTTGTTTCACCTGCTTCATAAATTACCAGAAGTCTCTCTTGCATTTCTTCATTTAATCTATCATAATTACGTTCTTCAGTAGCTATTTTTTCTTTTGCATCACTTATTTGCGATTCTAATGAGCTTATTTCAGATGTAAGACTTGAAATTTTGCTTTCATAGTCGCTTATTTGATAAATTAAGCTTTCTACCTCTGATAGAGTTTTAGATTTTTCATTTTCAATTTGTTCTTTTTCATTTTCTTTCTCTTTTATTTGGTTATTTATTTGTTCCATTTCACTATTTAACGCACTTCTAGATGCTGCAGATACAATGCTAATTGGTGTAAAACTAATTATACTAGCTAAAGTTAATATGCAAATTCCTTTGTAAATTTTACTATGTTTCATTTGAAACCTCCGTATTTAAATTATTTTTTAAAAAATTTATTGGTTGTACTGGTTCTCCATTTATTCTTACTTCAAAATGTGCATGTGGTCCTGTTGCATACCCTGTAGACCCAACCTTTAATACTGGCTCACCACGTTTTACAGCTTGCCCTACAGTTACAAGAATTTGAGAGCCATGTGCATATAGTGTAGAAACACCTCCGCCATGATCTATTACTACCATATTACCATATGCGGAATTCATCTCTGCTTTTACAACAATTCCTTCACTTGCTGCAACAAAGTTCGCTCCAGTTGGGGCTCCAATATCCATTCCTGTATGAATTTTATAAATATGCAAAATCGGATGATATCTCATTCCAAATGGTGAAGTAATTCTTGTATAACCAGGAACTGGCCATGCCATAATTCCACCTACATATTCTTCCCCTAGCTCGCTTGTAGTTAATATTACTATTTCTGCCTGAACTTGTTTTAATTCGCTTTCATATTGTTCAATTTCTTCTTGTAATTTTTTTTCTTCTTCCGTAAGTTTTAGCTTATAATTGTTTTGCAGAATCCTGGTGTTTTCAAGTACAATTGCTATTTTTTCTTTATTGTTTTTAGCTGATTTTAGTTGTTCCTTTTGAGTATTTACGATTTTTCTGTCTTCTTCTATTTTATTTTTTTCACGTTCTAGATCCTGCAATATTTCTGTATCATTTTTTACTATTTCTGTTAAATAAAAATATGTTGAAATAAATTCTGATATACTTTTTGTGTTTAATAATACATCTAAGTAGCTTGTCTCGCCTGATTCATATATAACTAAAAGTCTTTGCTCTATTAATTGCCTTTGCTCTTCATAATTTTTTTCTGCAATTTGTAAGTTCCCCTCTAGCCTATCAATAGAATCTTTTAATTTTACAGCTTGTTTCGTCAGGCTCTCTACTTGAGTTTCATATGCTGATATTTGTTCAGTTAATTTTTCGATTTCCTGCAAAGTTTCTGAAATTTCAGTTCGTACTCCTGTTAGCTCTTCTTTTTTTTGTTCAATTTGTGTATTTATTTCATTTTGCTTTCCCTGTAACTCTTCAAGATTTATTCCAAAGATTGGAGAACTGCAAAATAAAAGGATTAGAATCGTGATAATTAATATCCTTAGATTCTTTTTCATTAAATTTTCCTTTCTATTATACTTCTAAGTATTTTCTCATTGAAATAGTACTTCCTAGGACACCTATTCCAATGCCTAAAATACTGTATACTGATATTATCAATGCGAACATATCTCTAAATTCTAGTAATGATATTCCTATCATAGAACTTAATGCTGTATCCATTAGCTTACCTGTAACTAAATTATATAGCCCACCTACTATTAGAATAGATATTAAACCTGCTGTAACGCCTATAATTATACCTTCTACAATAAATGGCCATCTTATAAAACTATTTGTAGCCCCTACATATTTCATTATTGATATTTCTTTTCTTCTTGCATGTACTGTAAGTTTTATTGTATTTGATATAATAAATATTGATATTGCAATAAGCAGTACTAATATAACAATGCTTACAAGTCTTATTCCATTTGCAACTCTAAGCAGTTTGTTTACTGTGTCTTGACTGCTCGTGATGTTTGCAACATCTTCTATTTTCCATGCCTTATTTTCTATTTCGCGGCTTTGTGATAAATCCGAAAATGTTACAACATAAGATGGTCTTAAAATTGTTACAGAATCTATTAAATGCTGATTTTCACCAAATTTTTGCTTTAACTGATTTTTAGCATCTTCTTCAGATTTAAATCTAGCACTGTTTACTCCTTCTATATCTCTTATTTCTTCTCCAATTTGGTCCATTCTTTCTTTAGAAGTTCCCTTTGTTATAAACACTTCCATTCCTTGAGATTTTTCTACTTGCTCTACTGCGTGATTTATGTTTTCAAGGACTGCAAAGAAAACTCCAAATATAATCATTGTTGCACACATTATGCTAAGGCAAGCAAGTGTTGATTTTAAGTTTTTAAAAACATTGCGAAAACCTTCGCCTATTAGATATCCAATTACACTAACTTTCACTGTTATACCCACCCTTACTATCTCTAATTATATTTCCTTTTTCGATTTGAATAACACGTTTTTTCATCTTGTCTACAATATCTTTTGCGTGTGTAGCAACTACTACTGTTGTTCCCCTTAAATTAATGTCATTAAGAAGGCTCATTATTTCCCACGCAGTATCAGGGTCTAAATTTCCTGTTGGTTCGTCTGCTATTATCATCGATGGATTATTAACCAATGCACGTGCTAGCGCAACTCTTTGTTGTTCTCCTCCTGATAATTCATTAGGATATACTTTTGATTTTCCACTTAAACCTACTAATGATAATACCATTGGTACTTGCCTGCGAATATGTTTTGGTGTTGCTCTTACTATATACATTGCAAAAGCTACATTCTCATATACTGTTTTATCTGGCAATAGTCTAAAATCTTGGAACACAACTCCCATGCTTCTACGTAGATATGGCACGCGATTTTGTTTTAAGAAAGTCGTATCTTTACCATTTATAATAATATTTCCTGATGTAGGCTCTTCTTCTTTTAATATCAATTTTATTAAGGTAGATTTTCCTGATCCTGATGCTCCAACTAAAAATGCAAATTCACCTTTTTCTATTTTAAAATTCGCATTATGCACAGCTTCTGTCCCTGTGCTGTATGTTTTACTTACGTTTTTAAATTCAATCATTATAGCTCCTTTTGTCAATCACTTTGACACTTTAAAGTTTTCCAAATACATCATATCAATAAAGCAAAAGAATTGCAAGCTTTTTTGCTAAAAAAAACGACATAAATTGTTTGTTTTTTAACAATTTATGTCGTTTTTCTTTTATTTTCGTAAGGATACAGAATTCACAAAAAATTTACAATTAAATTTCATCTTATTTTTCCTACAATATCCTCTGCTGTTATTCCATAGTACTTCATAAGCTCTTCTGCTTTTCCTGATTTGCCGAATGTATCGTTTATGCCCATTCTCAATAATTTTACTGGATATTCGTCTGTTAACACTTCTGAAATTGCACTTCCAAGACCACCTATTATGCTATGATCTTCTATTGAGATTAGCCTTTTTGTTTCTTTAGCACATTTTATAATTATTTCTTTATCTATTGGCTTTATTGTGTGTATGTCTACTACCCTAATATGTATGCCTTGCTTTTCTAATATTTCTTGTGCCTTTAAGCCTTCAGCTACTGCTATTCCAGTTGCGAACACGGTTGCATCTGTCCCCTCTCCATGCTGAATTCCCTTACCTATTTCAAATTTAGTATTTTCATCATATATTATAGGAGTTGCAAGGCGTGCAGTTCTTACATAACATGGCTTATCTATCTTTGATATTTCTTTAATTAACCATTTTGTTTGGATGTCGTCTGATGGGCAAAACACATTCATGTTAGGAAGAGTTCTCATTAAGCTTATATCTTCAAGCATTTGGTGTGTTGCTCCATCTTCTCCTACTGTAATTCCTGAGTGTGTTGCACATATTTTAACATTGTTTTTTGGATAGCATATGCTACTTCGTATTTGGTCATATGCTCTTCCCGCTGCAAATACAGCAAATGTACTTACATATGGAATCTTTCCACATGTAGCCATTCCAGCTGCAGTCCCCATCATATCTTGCTCTGCTATTCCTATATCAAAGTGTCTTTCTGGAAATGATTTTTTGAATATGTCTGTTTTTGTGGCTCCTGCTAAATCCGCATCTAGCACAACTATGTCTTCGTTTTCTGCCCCTAACTCTGCTAGTGCCTCTCCATAACTTTGGCGTGTAGCAATTTTTTTATCTAAATACATATTTTCTCCTCCTAATTATTATTTTCTAAAGCAATATAATAAATTTTTCGTAGCGACGCGCAGCGATCAAACGTAGCGAGCTTAGGCGAGCGAAGTGCGATTGAAGCACCCTACATTAGCAATTAAAAACTGTAGGGTGCGACAGCAAGGAGCAAGAAAAAATTATTATATTGCTTAAATAGCTAATTGCATAACTCTTTTACAGCTATGTTAAATTCCTCCTCATTTGGAGCCTTTCCATGCCAGCCTACCTGATTCTCCATAAACGATACACCTTTACCTTTTATAGTTTTTGCAATTATTGCTGTTGGTTTACCCTTTATATTTCTGGCCTTATTGAATGCTTCTAAAATATCCTTAAAATTGTGCCCATCTATTGTTAGCACTTCAAAACCAAAGCTCTTAAACTTTTCATCTATTGGATATGGATTCATAACTTTATCTATTGACCCATCTATTTGTAAATTGTTATTGTCCACTATTGCACATAAATTGTCTAATTTATAGTGAGAAGAAGTCATGGCTGCTTCCCAAACTTCCCCTTCTTCTATTTCTCCGTCTCCTAACAAACAATACACTCTAAATCCATCTTTATTAAGTTTAGAGCTAAGTGCCATGCCATTAGCACAAGATAGCCCTTGTCCGTAGTGAACCAGTTGTCATATCTACCCCTGGAATCTTTTTCATATCTGGGTGTCCTTGCAAAATGCTTTCTATATTTCTAAAAGTAGCAAGTTCTTTTTTATCAAAGTAGCCTCTTTCTGCCAAAACTGCATATAATGCAGCTGATGCATGCCCTTTTGATAGCACAAATCTATCTCTTGATTTTGCATTAGGTTCTTTTGGATTTATGTTCATTTGATTAAAATATAATGCTGTAAGTATATCTGCGCACGAAAGAGCTCCTCCAGGATGCCCTGATTTTCCGCTATATACTTCCTGTATGATACTAATACGTATATTTTTAGCAATTTTTTCTAATTCACAAATATCAGTTACTTTCAACTTATCTCCTCCTTTTTTATTTGTTCTTCTTTTTCTTCCTTTTTGGCTTTAAATGTATTTACAAGCACAACTATTGCGCAGATAAATACAAAAAGATAAAAGCTTATCCCTCTATTTAGGAGCATAGCTCCTTTTATAATCTCATTTCCAAACACATGTGAGAATATAGATACAAATGCTCCCTCGCTTACTCCTACCGCCCCTGGTGATGGTATTCCTGATACTGTTGCATATACAATAGATTGCAGTGCAACCACTTGAATTACATTATAACTTGTTATTCCAAATGCTAAGCATACGCAGTATGGTGCACTATAAAATAGTACTTGCTCAAAAAACGCAGTAATAAACTGCCTTAGTATTATCTTTCGATTTGCTCTTATATATTTTGCACTTCCATTATATTTTAATAGTGATCCTGCTAAAGCCTTTTCTCTTTCTTTAAGCTTTCTTATTTTTAGTTTTCTCATTATTCTAATTGCAATTTTAACAAGCCCTGTTGATAATTTTTTCGAAAATATTCCAATTATTAGTAATGCTAATGCCATAGAATTTAAAGTGATTCCAATTACAAAGAAAATTTTGAGCGCTGTATCTAAATATCCATTAAAAAATATCATACTAATTAATGCCATTGATATAGACATTACCTGAAAGCTAAAAAGGTTCATAACTAAAGCCAAAGTCGAACTTGCAGCTTTGATTCCATCCCTATGCATATAGTAAATTTGCATAGGTTGACCACCTGTTGCAGCGGGTGTTATTGAGCTATAAAAAAAACCAATTAGTGTATATTTATAGCATTTTACCAAATCTGTTTTTTCTCCTAAAGCAATTAATGTTCTTTTCATGTTTAAACTTTCGCATAGAAAATATGCAAGCATACACACTATTCCAGCAAGTACAAACGGTATTTTTACTGTGCCTAAAACAGCTAGCAAATCGCCCATATCTTGGTCTTTAAGCAATATGTAGAAAGTAAGCCATACAAGGATTGCAAATAATAAAAAGTTTCTAATATATTTTTTTGTTTTACTCATAAATACCTTTCCCAAATTAATTTTATACGGGTATTATATATTAAAAAATTTTTATTGTCTATATAAATTTAGATAATTATAGCTTATTAATTAATGGATAGTGCTTTCCTCAAACTCAATAGACGAAATATAGTAATTTTTCGGTTGAAACTGCGGACGCTCTGCTATTTTTTGCAATCAAATTTGGAACAGGTTTTTAACCTGCTCCAAATTTGTGCAAAAAACACCTCGTTTCACCTGCAAAATTCTATATTTCGTCTATTGCTATAAGAACTATTATCCATTATAATTTTTTTGGGACAGGATTAATCCTGTCCCAATTCTATCTCTTGTTTTTTAAATACTTCTGTTTAATGCATTTTTTCCACCAAAAATACATGGTGAAGAACATTTCCAGCCAGGAAAAGTGCAACGAGCTCCTTTTGAATATGGAAGTAAATATTCATGCAATGCTGGTTTTTCTACAGTTTGCTCCAAATATTTTTCCATGGTTTCTTTAGTTTGCTCCATGATTTCAAGCTGAGCTGCTCCGCAAAGTCTTTCCATACATTTTAGTACAAAATTTTCAATGGTGCCCCTTTCGTTTATATGTACTAACATTCCCTGTGGAAAATATTCTTCAAGAGAAGATATGTCTTTAATCCATTCTTCTTCAAGAGGTTTTTCCCTTATAATTGGCGGAATGTAATACTGTGGCTCATCTAAAATAGACATTTCATATGAAAGTGTTCTATGCCTTTGTGCTTGTGCAAGCTCGGCAAAACTTGCTAAATAATTTGTAGAATAGTTTTCTCCAAATTCCTCATAACGTGTTCTTGCAGATGCAAAAAGTGAAAAGCTACGATTTTTGTGTCCAGAGCTTAACCCTTTTACTGCCAAATTTGGCATTGCATTTAGAAATTCCTTAAATACTTGTTTCATTTTGGTAGAAAATCTATCATCTGGTGCATTTTTAATATAGTCGTCTGCCCAGCTCATAATATAGTTTAGCTGTCCAAAATTAACTGTGTACTCCATTACAGTAGCCGGAGTAAACACGCTAATTAGGTATCTGGCATTTTCCTGTGCAAGTTTTAATACGCGTTTTTCATCAAAATCTGGATACTTAATAGATATTTCATTTCTATAAATTTGTATCCATTTTTCATACAATTCCTTTTCTGCATTAGATGGTTCCATATGTGTGTACCTTGCAGACTTTTCAGATGTGTTATACATCTTTTCATTGTTTAATACCATTGCTAGTATTTTTGGAATACCTTCTAAACTAAGATTGTATGTTGGATGTCCAAATACGCTGTGATGCCCAGAGCTAATATTACCGTTTGCTCTTTTTTTTGTTTTTTCTTCTGGCTCATTAAAAAGAGTTTCTACAGTATCTGGCAAGTAGCAAATTCCTGCTGATTTTCCAGAAAAATCTACTGCCTCTTCTTTTGGAAGAACATACCCTACCTTTGTTGAAGCAAGCACCTTGATTTCCATACGAAATGCTCTCCTTCCTTTTAATTACATTTCGGCTGTATTTGCCTTATGTGTAGTTTAGATTATATCACGCATAATGTTATAATTCAACATGATTTCCCATTTTTTCAATATATTCAAGGAATTTAGCTGTTGCTTTACCTCTATGACTTATTTCGTTTTTTTCTTCAGTAGTTCTTTCAGCAAATGTTTTTCCATTGCAAATAAATATTGGGTCAAACCCAAAGCCATTTGTTCCCTTTTTTTCATAGCCTATTTTGCCTTCACATACCCCATCAAAGAAGTGTTTTTCACCTAATTTATCTATATAGCATATTGTTGTTTTGAATCTAGCTGTTCTTTTTTCATCTGGCACATCTTTTAGCATATGCAGTAATTTGTTTATTCTTTCGTCATCTGTTTCTGCAAATCTATGTGAATGTACACCAGGCTGTCCATCTAATGCATCTACCTCTAGTCCACTGTCATCTGCAATTGTTGGCTTATTACTTAAATTATAAATAGCCTCTGCTTTAAGCATGGCATTTTCTTTGAATGTTTCACCTGTTTCATCCACTTCAATATTAAATCCTGCCTCTTTTTGTGTAAGCAATTTTATGCCATATTTTTGTAATTTTTTTCTTAATTCTATAGCTTTATGTTCATTGTTACTTGCTAAAATAAATATTTCTTCCATTAATATTACCTCGATTCTTTTATGTTTAAGTTCTTTTTTATTGTTTGCTATTTTCTTCTGCCATCCCCATTTTTATATTTTATTATTATTATAAAAATGTCGTTTGTATTTGTCAAGTAATAATCCTCATTTTTAACTCCAAAAAAAAGCAGCTAGCCTTTTAGCTAACTGCGACGCTGGAGCCATTTCGAAACAGGTATGCGAAAGATTTGCATATTTTGTATCAATATATTTTATATATAATTCGATTTATTATCTATACGTTAACATAAAACTTATAAACTTGCAATATTTTTTGTTTAAATAATAAAATGCCTAGAATACATAACCATATTCTAGACTATTTGAATGACTTAGAGCTTCTAAAGTTTTCTAAGCGCCACTCATTTATATATTAGCATATTTTTTTTAAAGTTTCAATTTCAGAGTATATTATGACCATTTTATCGATGGCAATAAAATGGTTAAATTTATTTATATTTTTTGGAAAGTTTGTTTGTTTTATATTGCCTAATTGTAAAATATGTGTTATACTATCTGACATAGGAAATGAGAATACGCAGATGTGGTTTGCCACTTTTAATCCGTAACATATGTTGCGAGAATGGAGGTGGTGCTATGATAGAAGCTGTTTTATTAGAAATAATATACTTACTTTTATTTGGCTTAGTTGTCGAAACTATTATAGTATTTGCCTTAATTATACTGGTTATAATTTTAAGCAAATAGACAATAAAAAAACACATCTGTAACTTGCCTAGTTCGGTGTGTTTTTTTACATATTCAACTGGCAAACCACGTTTGTGGTTTCTTCATTTCCTATTTTTATTATACACAGATATTTAATAAAAGTCAATCATTTTTCAACTTTTTATAGTTGCATTCTTACATAAAAATAGGTAGGGAATGTTATTCCCTACCTATCACACAAAGATTATACTAAAAAAGATAAATTATTTGGGAATGATTCACTAAATATCCCAATCTATCTTTTTACCTTTTAATAATTCTGCCTCAAATTTTCTTAATTGTGCCCTGTCCCACATGTTATACCCTTTTGGGAGCATAGGATGTAATTTGAATATTTCGCTATATAAGTATTCTTTTATATATTTGGGCCTACTTACATATTTTATGCCTCTTCTTGTTACT
Organism: uncultured Clostridiaceae bacterium; assembly: GCA_947167695.1. GTDB lineage: Bacteria > Bacillota > Clostridia > TANB77 > CAG-508 > UMGS1754. The sequence continues at coordinate 16,222 of CAMVIX010000006.1, read as the reverse complement.
ATTATTTCTGGAACAGGTTTTCCTAGCAGTAATTCAAACCACGCTGACACAATATGCCTATGACAAAATTCTATGTTTTTTTCATAGCAGAGTAATACCGAGTTATCAAGTTCTTTATAAAGCTTCTCTGGATCTAAGTACAGTAAAACCTGATTCCAATATTCTTTAACATAATATCTATTGTTCTCTTCTTCTGAAATGACTCCAATATTATCATGCCAAACTTGCCAAAACTCTTTTTTAGGAGCCAATTCAGGATAACATAGTCCATGATAATTTGCATCTTTGCCACGATTTCCTGAAATAGCGTAAGTTTTGAGGCATAAACTTACTTTTATCGCACTATGACTACTAGTGTAAATCAAATGTATTCACTCCTTTTTAATTGTCAATGTGCTACCCTAAATAGATCTTTGTGTTAAATCCCTCCTTTATTACTAGGTTGTATAAAATATTTATGATTAATTGGCAATAGCCAAATTATAAAGGAAATATAAGGAATATATCTATAACAGCAAATTGCTGTGTAGAACTATATTTTATCATAATTGAGGCAATTAGTCAATTTTATGTAAAGTTTAGTATGATATTTCAAAATGTTATTGAATATTTGATTTTACTGTTTTTATGGAAGCAACAAGCATCCTTTTTATTGATAAGCAATCGTTTAATAAATCTGTTGCATAGTTATCTTCTATATATTCAGATTCTTTTAATAGTCTAATCCAATACTCTGTTTCAGCACATTCTTTTAATGCTATATGCATTTTTGCTATAAAATCTTGCTTACTACTTCCATAGCTTGCTTCATTAATATTTGCTCCTATACTAGTAGCACTTCTTATTATTTGTTTTGATATAATTGTTTCTTTCTTCTGTTTTATTAAATATTGTTGCAACTTTATAATTTTAGCAGAAAATTTTAAAGAGTTTTCAATAAGAATTCCTTTGGACATAAATGCTCCTTTGAATTGAAGATTTTGATAAAATAATTGATAATTATAAATATTATATTTAAAAAAATTTTTGAATTAAAAGAGTTTAATTAATAGTGAATAGTGAAAAATGAATGGTGAATAGTACAAATGTGCTTTGTTTGCCCCACATATACTATTCACCATTCACTATTAATTATTCACTCTTCACTGCGGTTCGACGAACCGCACATTTGGAGCGGGTAGTGGGAATCGAACCCACGTAATCAGCTTGGAAGGCTGGAATTCTACCATTGAACTACACCCGCATATTTTCTCTTGACAAGTATAGATTATAAAGTATTTGTTTTTGTTTGTCAATACTTTTTTTAAAATTTTCTTAAAAAATGTTTACAAAATTGTTTAAGTAATATACAATACATTTGAAATAATTGTTGAAAAGGAAAGAATTATGGTGGAGATTATTTCTCATTCTGAAGAGGATACTAAAAAAATTGCTAAAAATATAGCAACATACTTGCAAATTGGTGATATTGTTGTTCTTTCTGGCGACCTAGGTAGCCGGTAAGACTAAATTTACCGAGGGAGTTCTAGACTATTTTGGATTAGCGGACGAAATTTCTAGTCCTACTTTTACTATTGTAAATGAACATCAAGCAAAAGACTTAAATATTTACCACTTTGATGTTTATAGGTTATCTGATATAGATGAATTCTATGCTATTGGTGGTGAGGAATATTTTCAAAACGGTATTTCAATTATAGAATGGGGCGAAATAATTGAGCCTGCTCTTCCCCATAATTATTTGAAAATAGTTTTTAGCAGAAATAATGAAAACGATTCTATTCGTACATTACATTTTGAGCCACATGGAGAAAAATTTAAAAGCATAATAGAAAGGATTAAATAATCTTGAAAATACTAAGTATAGATACTTCAAGTGATATCTGCTCTGTCTGCATCCTTGAAGATGATAAATTAATAAAAGAATTAAATATTACAGATTCTAAAACACATTCTGAAAACCTTATGCCTCTTGTTGATAAATTATTTAAGGAATCTCTTTTGCAATTATCTGATATGGATGCTATTGCATGTAGTATCGGCCCTGGCTCATTTACTGGAATACGTATTGGAATTGCATCTGTTAAGGCTATGGCAGAAGTAATGCAGGTGCCTGTAATTGGAGTTACTTCCCTAGACACACTTGCCTATTTATGTGAAAATTCAGATACCATCGTTTCTTTAATTGATGCAAAAAATAATCAAGTATATTGTGGTATATTTAATAAAAATCATGAATTACTAGAAAGTTATCTTGCAGCAGATATCAATGAAGTAATCTCTCATCTAAAAAAATATTCTTGCATTTTATTTGTAGGAAACGGAGCTGTTTTGCACAAGGAATTACTTGAAAGAGAATTATCCAATATATCTTTTTTTAATAAAAATGTTCAGTCTGCATATGCACTTGGCAAATGTGCTTTTAAAAAATATAAAAATGGAGAAATTTTATCAGCAGATAGTTTGCTTCCTTTGTACCTAAGGCCATCTTCCGCAGAAAGGATGAAGCAAAATAGTGGAATGTGAAATTATACCAATGACTCTAGAACATTTATCAAATATAGATTCTATTCTAATTTCCGAATTTGACAGTTTTTGGTCTTCTTCCATTTTAAAGGAAGAATTGCAAAACCCTAATTCGAAATATTTTGTCGCAATAAATAATAGTAAAATTTTAGGATTTGGTGGAATTTGGAAAGCTGTAGATGACTGTCATGTTACTGATATTGTTGTTAAAAAAGATTGTCGCAGGCTTGGTATAGGCTCGAAGATTTTGGAAAAACTGATACAAGTGGCGAAGCAAACTAATTTAGGTTCTATTACATTAGAAGTAAATATTAATAATATTCCTGCTCAAAAGCTTTATAATAAATATGGATTTAAAGCACTTGGAGTTAGGAAAAAATACTATAATAATACTGATGACGCAATTGTTATGACGTTGTATTTTAAATGAGACAAGGGGACGGTCCTCTTGCGAGGGCCATCCCCGTTGTCTCTACGCAATATTATGACATATTATTTTATAAATTGAAATGGAGGAACGAATGATGAAAAAACCTTACGAATTAAGTCCAAAAGATTTAAAGGACATTTGTAGTCCTGATATTTTCAAGTTCGATACAACTGCTGAACTTGATGACCATAATTTAGTTTATGGTCAAGATAGAGCAATAAAAGCTCTGCAATTTGGTTTAAGTGTAGATGTTAAAGGCTACAACCTATATTTAGAAGGTCCTGCTGGTGTTGGTAAAACTATGTACACCAAAAATTATTTAGACACGATTGCTAAGACTAAAAAGGTACCAACAGATTGGTGCTATATTTATAATTTCGATAATTCAAACGAGCCATTAGCAGTTTCTCTCCCTGCTGGTCAAGGCAAAGAGTTCCAACAAACAATGGATTCATTTATTAAAGATGTTCGTACAGATTTAAAAAGGACATTTAGCAATGACGACTTTGAAAAAGAACGTGCACTTATAAAGCAGGAGTTTGAAGCTAAACGTAACGTTTTATTAGAAAAACTTAATGAAAAGTCTATGAAGCATGGGTTTCAAGTTAAGACAGCTCAAAATGGTATTTATATGATGCCTATCTTAAACGGAAATACTATAGCCGAGGAAGAATTTGATAAATTAGATGACGAAACCAAAAAAGAATTTGAAGATAAATCAGCAATAGTTCAAGAACAGATTTATAATGCAATTGGAGAAATAAAGGCTATTGAAAAAGCAGCTGATAAAAAAGTTGAAGAATGGCAAAGCAATATTGCATTACTTACAATAAATGTCCATATAAATGCTATAAAAGCGACATATAAGAAAAACAAAAAAATTGTATCTTTTTTAGATCATATAAAAAAAGATATTTTAAAAAATTTAGCATACTTTATTCAAGAAGAACAACCATCAAATGGAGCTGCGCCAAATCCAATGCAAAGGCCTGAAAACTTAAAGCCATGGCTAAATTACAGAGTAAATCTATTTATAGACAATAGTAATCTCGAAGGAGCTCCTGTTGTTATGGACTCAAACTACACATATAGCAATATATTTGGCAGATTAGAATATGAAAATCAATTTGGAGCATTAAAAACAGACTTTACTATGTTAAAACCTGGACTCCTTCATCAAGCAAATGGTGGATATATTATATTTCAGGCAAAAGATTTGTTACAAAATCCTATGTGTTATGAAGCATTAAAAAAAGCACTTTCTGTAAAAGAACTTAACATAGAAAATGGTATGGAGCAACGTGCATCTATGGTACTAATCTCCTTAAAACCAGAGCCGATACCTCTTGATATAAAAGTAATTCTAATTGGTGATGCTAATATATATTATACTCTTCTTTCTGCTGACCCAGATTTTAGGAAGCTATTTAAAATCAAAGTAGAATTTGAAGATGATGCCCCAAGGACCGTAGAAAATATAAACCGTTTATCAAAATTTGTATATAGTTTCTGTGATAAAGAAGAATTATTACATTTAGACAAAGAAGCTATGGCAAAAGTTGTTGAATTTGCATCCAAACTTGCAGATGATAAACAAAAGCTTTCCACAAAGTTTAATGATATTGGTGAAATAGTCGGAGAAGCTTCAACTTGGGCAAAACTTTCTAAAGAAAAAATTGTAACAAAAGATTTTGTCCAAAAAGCATTAGATGAACGAATTGATAGAGTTAGAAAATACGATGAACGTTATTTAGATATGATAAAAAAAGATACTCTTCTAATCTCAACAGATGGATTTGAGGTAGGTCAAATAAATGGTTTAACAATAATGACAATTGGTGATTTCTCATTTGGTAAGCCATCTAAAATTACAGCAAATACTTACATGGGCAAAAGTGGAATAATAAATATTGAGCGTGAAGTAGAACTTTCTGGTTCTTCTCATTCAAAAGGTGTTCTTATATTATCAGGTTACTTAGGCGAAATGTTTGCCCAAGATATTCCTCTTTCACTTACAGCAAGTGTATGTTTTGAGCAACTATATGGCGGAGTTGATGGTGATAGTGCATCAAGTACAGAAGCATATGCAATCCTCTCTTCCCTATCTGGCATACCAATTAATCAGTCCATTGCGGTAACTGGCTCTGTAAACCAAAAAGGTGAAATTCAGCCTATTGGTGGCGTAAATGAAAAAATAGAAGGCTTTTATCAAATATGTAAAATGCGTGGTCTAAATGGAAACCATGGAGTAATAATACCAGTTCAAAATGTAAGGAATTTACATCTATCTGATGAAATTATTGAATCTGTAAAGCAAGGTAAATTCCATATTTACGGGGTACGCTCTATTGAAGAAGGAATTGAAATTTTAACTGGTGTTCCTGCAGGAAGAAAAGATAAAAATGGGAATTTCCCAGCAGGTACAATAAATTATTTAGCATATGAAAAGTTAAAAAAATACGCTAGAAATGCTGAAAATAAAACATAAAAATTTTATACAAATATGAACAGGATTTAGTAATTAAGGGACAGTTTTATAAAACTGTCCCTTAATTACTAAATCCTGCCTCTATAATTGTTTAAATTAGTTGCTAAACTTGGGTGTTTTATGGTATAATTAATTAAATACTTACCGAAAGGGAGGAATTCATTTTGTCGTACGATTCTGAAGTCAAGCGTAAACTGTCAAGACACCGGGAAAAAGCATATGCCCAAATTGAATGTGAAATTCATCCTCATTCAACAATAGTTTTGGGCAGAAGGCAAAATCTTGAACAAGCAATATTTGATTTAAAATTTCCCAAAGACAAAAATCTTACGCCATTGACGAATGCTCAAATTGAGCAAGATTTATACAATCTTGGGTTGCTCGACACCTAAACGACAAAAAACCGGTTTTCATTGAAAACCGGTTTTTATATTTACTATTCACCATTCACTATTAAATATTTATTAATCTTTTAGTACATTCCTTCCATTCCGCCCATTCCTTCTGCTCCTGCGCCATGGTTGCAACATTCTTTAGGCTCTTTCTTTTCTGTTACAATGCTTTCTGTTGTAAGTACCATAGAAGCTATGCTTGCTGCATTTTGAAGTGCACTTCTTGTAACTTTAGTAGGGTCTACAATTCCTACTTTTTTCATATCAACATACTCTTCATTTTGTGCATCAAATCCAAATCCTTGTGCTGAACTCTTTACTTTTTCTAGAATAACAGCACCTTCTAGTCCTGCATTTGTTGCAATTTGCCTTACTGGCTCTTCTAATGCTTTTAATACAGTTTTGACACCTATTTTTTCTTCTTCAGAAACCTCATTTAATAGTCTTTCTACCTTTGGAATAACATTTATATATGCTGTTCCACCACCTGCAACTATTCCTTCTTCTACAGCAGCTTTTGTAGCAGATAAAGCATCTTCTATTCTAAGTTTCTTTTCTTTCATTTCAATTTCAGTTGCAGCACCGACTTGGATAACAGCAACTCCACCTGCAAGTTTTGCTAGTCTTTCTTGTAATTTTTCTTTGTCAAATTCACTTGTAGTTTCCTCTATTGCAGCACGAATTTGTTTAACTCTTGCAGAGATGTCTTCTTTATTTCCGCTTCCGTCGACAATTATAGTATTTTCTTTGCTAATTTTTACTTGTCTTGCTCTTCCTAATTGCTCTATAGTTGTGTCTTTTAATTCTAGTCCTAAGTCAGATGTAATTACTTCTCCGCCTGTTAAAATTGCAATATCTTGTAACATTTCTTTTCTTCTGTCTCCGTATCCTGGTGCTTTTACTGCTACTACATTTAGAACTCCTCTTAATTTGTTTAGAATCAAAGTAGATAGAGCTTCTCCTTCAATATCATCTGCAATTATTACTAACTTTCCTGATTGTTGCATTAGGCTTTCTAGTAATGGAAGTATTTCTTGAATATTGCTTATCTTCTTGTCTGTAATTAAAATATATGGATTATCTATTACAGCTTCCATTTTTTCCGTATCTGTTACCATATATGGTGAAATATAGCCTTTATCAAATTGCATTCCTTCTACAACATCTACTTCTGTGTTAGATGTTTTAGATTCTTCAATAGTAATAACACCATCTTTTGAAACTTTTTCCATTGCATCTGCAATTAGGTTTCCTATTTCTGTATTGTTGGCTGAAATGCTTGCAACTCTTGCAATATCTTCTCTGCCATTTACATTTGAGCTTATTTCTTTTAAGCCTTCAACTGCTTTTGATACAGCTTTATCCATTCCTCTTTTAATTGCCATTGGGTCTCCACCTGCTGCAACATTTTTTACGCCTTCTTTAATCATGCTTTGTGCTAAAAGTGTAGCTGTAGTTGTGCCATCTCCCGCAACATCATTTGTTTTAGTAGAAACCTCCTTTACAAGGCGTGCTCCCATGTTTTCAAATGGATCTGTAAGTTCTATTTCCTTTGCTATAGTAACGCCATCGTTTGTAATAAGTGGTGCTCCAAAGCTTTTATCTAATACTACATTTCTTCCTTTAGGTCCAAGTGTAACCTTTACAGTGTCTGCTAATTTATTAACTCCTTCTAATAAGGCTTTTCTTGCCTCTTCTCCATAACGAATATCTTTTGCCATAACAAAAACCTCCTTAAATTTTTTTGTATTTTGGGTGAACAATACTTGCCCCTCACATTTTTCGTTATTCTACGATTGCTAAAATATCGTTTTGCTTTACAATTAAGTATTCTTCTCCTTCGTATTTTACCTCTGTTCCAGAATACTTGCTAACTATAACTTTGTCGCCTTTGTTTACATGCATTACAATTTCGTTTCCGTCTACATTTCCACCAGGTCCCACTGCCAATACTTCTGCAATTTGTGGTTTTTCTTTGCTTGCCCCTGAAAGAATAATGCCACTTTTAGTAGTCTCCTCGTTTTCAATCATTTTAATTAAAACTCTGTCTGCTAATGGTTTAATCATAATCTATCTCCTCCTTATTTATGAAAAATTAGCAGTCGATTTTAACGACTGCTAATAATTTATAACCATTTTAATAAAATGTCAATAGTTTTTTATAAAATTTCACAAAATTATCACATTTTATCTTCCAGTAAATAAAAACAATGGTAAGAAGTAGAAAGCTGGTGTTACACACCAAACGGCAAGTCTTACTATAGGGTAGTATTTTTTTACATTTTCGATAAATGGATCTATTTTTTCCTCTGTCTTTTCTTCTGCATTTGTTGTGCTAATTATAAAATTATCCACATCTGCATATTTAAAGCTTAATGCAAAATTTTTCTTTTGATTTGGTTGGAAATTTCCTAGCTTAATAAACTCTGTTCCACGTGCATGATTTGTTTTGCTTCTTAGTTCAACTTTAACAAATACATCTTCCATAAAATTTTCTGTTTTATTTGTAACTGTTCCTTTAATTCTGCCATTTACCTTTGTTGCTTTGGCTTCTTCTACTTTTATTTCAGGGGATGTAGTTGCTATTTCATATTTTGTTATATCTTTATAATTTGTTTCTAATAATAATTTTGCTATTATATCGGTTAAACCTACAATTGCTAAAACAAGCAATAAATATATTAGAAAGGTTTTCATTCTTTTCATAAATTTTCCTCCACATTACTATTTAATTGTATCAAATTTATTTTGAAAAGTCAATTTTATGTTAATTGTTTATTTCGGAAGTTATTGTTAATAGACGAAATACAGAATTTTTCAGGTGAAATGAGGTGTTTTTTGCACAAATTTGGAGCAGGTTATAAACCTGTTTCAAATTTGATTGCAAAAAATAGCAGAGCGTCCGCAGTTTCAACTGAAAAATTTCTATATTTCGTCTATTGCTATAAAAAATATTATCCACTAATCAAAATTTATAGCAATTTCTCTGTCTAAATACAATGAATAAATATATGACTTTGCCACTTCCTTGCCTGTTGCTTGTTCTATTGCCTTTTTATATGTTTGTATTTGTGCTTTGTACTTTTCGACCAAAACAGTTTCATCACCATTTTCTACATAGTCTGTTTTATAATCTACAAGTACAATTTCTCCATTTTTATCTATATAATACAAGTCAATTATACCTTGTACTACTACTTTTTCTTCCGTTTCTCCACCAAAAACTTCTTTTGCAGGCATATACAAATAAAATGGCTTTTCTTTGTAGATTTTTGCCGCGTCTTTTAAACTTTGTGCAAGATTTGAATTTAAAAATTTCTCTATTTTGCCTATGTTAATACTATCCGCTTCTTGCTCTGTTAACAACTTTTTTAATACTAATTCATTTACAAAATCTTGCAAAGCCTGTTTTGTATAATTTTTCTTTAAATCCATTTTTTGTAATATAAAATGCATTATTGTCCCTTTTTGAGCACCTGTAAGCTTCTTCTTTCCTTGCATAAATTCTGGAATTTCAAGGTTGCATTCAGCTAAAACTTTTGGCTCTCCTGATATTTTCTTTATATCAGTTACACTAGATTTACTTGGGATCAGTGATAGCTCTTTTTTGGGATACTTCCATTGTAATGCTTCTTTTAATTTGTTTTTTTCTTCTTCTGTAATTTCACATTTTTCTTTTGTTTCTTCTTTATTCTCATCTTGCTTTATATTCTCAATTTCTGCCTGAGAATGAACAAATAAATTTAAAATGTCTTTTTCTTCTTTTTTCGTCTTTAGATAAACTAGTTCTAGCCAATCTAAATATGTCCTATATTTTCCAACTAACTCAGCAGGCAGTTTTTCTTCATTAAAATTTTCAAGTAGCTCTTGTTTCTCCTCTAGCTCTTTTTCCACTTCTTTGCTTGTTCCTACTAATATTAATTTTTCTTTTGCACGTGTTAATCCTACATACAGCACGCGCATTTCCTCCGAAATTTCTTCTCTTTTAGAAACTTCTTTTATTGCTTCTTTTGCTAAAGTATCATATTCTATTTGCCTAGAATAATTTATATATTTAGGTCCAAAACCTATATCTTGGTGCAAAAGCACTTTTTCATTTAAATCTCTTAAGTTAAAATTTTTACCCATTCCACATATAAATACAACAGGGAATTCTAAGCCTTTAGATTTATGAATACTCATTATTCTAACTACATTTTCATTTTCCCCTATAATTTTTGCAGAGCCAAAATCTTGTCCACCCTTTTTCATTCTTTCTATATAGTGTACGAAGTTGTATAAGCCTTTGAAGCTTGCACTTTCATAGTCTTTAGCACGTTCAAATAACAGTTTTAGGTTAGCAATTTTCAAACTTCCATTTGTAGTAAGACTTATATACGACATATAACCTGTTTCTTCGTATATATACCATATTAGTTCATGAAGTGGCATATATTCTTGTTTTTTCCTATATGATTTTATATTTTCTAAGAAACTGTTTACCTTTGATTTCAGCGGTTCTTCTGCATTTTCTCCTGCTTTTTTTAATGCACTATAAAAGCTTCCTTGCCTGTCGTTTAATTTTATTTGTATTAGCTCATTGTCATCAAAACTAAAAATAGGGCTACGTAAAACTGTTACTAGTGGAATGTCTTGATTTGGATTATCTATTATTTTTAATAAAGAAAGCATTGTTGTTATTTCAGTTGAATCTAGGTATACATTACTTGTATCACTATATACCGGTATTCCATGTAATGTACATTCTTTCTCATAAGTTTCAGCTACATCATTAGGTGCTCTTAATAAGATTACAATGTCTTTGAATTTAAGCTGACTATTACTATTTAATAACTCATGTATACGTTTTACTACAAATTTTGCTTCTAGCTCTGTTTTTTCTAAAGTTTCTATATCTTGTTCTTCTTCGATTATAGAGGTATCTATTAAATGGAGCTCTGTCTTTTTTGTTTCATCTTCCTGCGGTTCATATTTTGCACCTAGATTTAAATATTCTTTTTCAGTATAATCTATATCACCCAGTTTTTTGCTCATTATTGCTTCAAATACATTATTTGTGAGGTCTATTACTTCTTTTCTGCTTCTAAAGTTCTTAAATAGCAGCACTTTTATTCCTTCATCTGCTTCTGTTCCATATGTTTCATATTTGTCTAAAAATAGTTTAGGACGTGCCTGTCTAAATTTATATATACTTTGCTTTACATCTCCTACCATAAATACGTTGTTTCCTCGTGATATTGTATTTAGTAGGTAGTCTTGAATTAAATTGCTATCTTGATATTCGTCTATTGCAATTTCAATGTATTTTTCTTGATATTCTCTTGATATCTCAGGCTTTTCTAATATTTGTAATGCAAAATGCTCTATATCGTGAAAGTCTATTATGTTTTTTTCTTTTTTAGCCATTTTATATTTTTCTTCAAATTCTAGCACAAGATTTTTTAAGCTAGCAAGTATTGGTTGCATAAAACTTATATCCTCTATTGCCTCTTGTGATGAATATAGTTTGATTAATTCTATATTTTTTACAAAGCTTTCTTTTATGTCTGTTCTTTTTGCTTTCGCCTCATCTTTTAGATTAGATACAGTTTTTTTATCTACTGGCCATTTTGTAAATGAAATATTATTTGCTTTTTCATGTGCATCATCCCAATTTTTTATATTTTTGAATTCTGATATAATTCCAGTATCTTCACATATTGTCTGTGCAAATATGTTTAGGCCCTCTGCTAATAGTTTTTTTTCTAATACATCTAATTCCATGCAGTAACTATATACTTTTTCTTTTATTGATTCTAATAAAATTTCTCCCCAAGTTGTTTTTCCAAAGTCGTTTACCTCTTTGCTCTTTATCTCAAATCTTCCTACTGCTTCGGTTAGCCATTTTTCAGGAAATGGCATGCTTTGTACAAATGTATCTATTCTAAATACGAGCTCTTTTAAGTCATCATCTCCTCTATAGCTTGTATAGCATTCTATTAATTTTTCAAAGTCCTTATCTTTCTCTTCATATTTTTCTTCAAACAAATCATCAATTGTTTCTTGTCTTAAAAGTTCTAGCTCGCTTGTGTCTCCCATTCTAAAGTTCGGAGATATTCCTATTTCGTAAAAGTGATTTCGAATTACTTCTAAGCAAAAAGCATGAATTGTTGAAATACTAGCTTTATTCATAAGCACTACTTGCCTTTGCAGATGGCTATTGTTAGGTTCTTTTTCAAGTTTTTCATAAATAGCTTGTAAAATTTTTTCTCTCATTTGGCTTGCGGCTGCATTTGTAAATGTAACAATCAAGAGCCTATCTATATCTATTTTTTCATCTATAATTTTTCTAATAACTCTCTCAACCAAAACAGCAGTCTTGCCACTTCCGTGCAGCAGCTGCAACTAGCATATTTTTACCGTTTTAAATTAATTGCCTGTTTTTGTTCTATCGTCCAATCCATTTATTTCCTCCTATTTTCATAAAGTATACATTTTTTTTTAAAATTTGTAAATACTAACTTAAAAAGGAGGAATTATGTATGGATGAAAATACTGTTGTTTTAAATGAAATTCATAAAGGTTTAGTTATGGGTATGGAGTCTATTTCCGTTGTCAGCTCGAAAGTTGGTGACCAAGCCTTTAAGCAGGTTTTAGATGATCAATATAATCAGTACGGTAGTTTATTAGATAGAGTTAATAACGGCTTAGAGGCATCTGGGAAGCAAGGAGACGACACCCCTGCTGGTCAAAGAATTATGGGGTGGACTAACATTCAAATGAGCACCATCACAGATAAAAGCAATTCTCATATTGCTGAAATGCTTATAACCGGAACAACCATGGGAATTATCAAAGGAAGGAAACTTTATAACCAGTATCCAGATATATCAAACGATACACGTCAAACTCTAGATGACTTTGTCCAAGAACAAGAACATCAAGTAGAAAAACTAAAAGAATGGTTGTAGCAAACATTGACTTTACTTTTTCACCGTGATATAATTCAAATATTCTATCCCTCGAGCGGGAGTAATAATAGCTCATATGTTTCTTACTCCGTATTAGTGACTACTAAGGAGGTATCATCATGGTTGGAATCATTGATTTCATGAAACTCTCTTTGGAGGAACGGATTGAGTATGCAAAAGGTCTAATTATTCCATCAGAATTGTCAAGACTTGCTCTTGATAAGGACTATGAAGTGCGTGTTGAAGTAGCATATAATCCATGTGCGCTTTTTCACACTAGATTAATGCTCGCTCATGATCGTGATAGTCGCGTTCGCTGTGCAGTGGCCGATAGTGAATCTACAGAACCTTATATTCTTTCAACACTCGCTGGCGATTCTAATTTCAATGTTTGCATTGCAACTGCAAATAATAAAAGGACACCTCCAGATACCTTGGCCTATCTTTTAGATGATCCGTGCTGGTATGTTCGTTATGCTTTAGCCAAAAATGTAAATTCGTATAATGATGCTTTGGTTTATCTTCTTTATGATGATGTTGAAGCAGTTCGCGAAGCTGCAATGGAAACTTTTGAATCAATGATGAATATTCATGTTAGTTGAATAACTATGATGAATTTATAAAGTGGGCAGGGTAAAACCTGTCCACTTTAGTTTGACACTATTTAATTATCATGTTATAATTTAATTAGCCTAATCCTCAAGTAGGAGTAGCGATAGCTTATTTTATTATAACCTTTTACTAGTAACTACTAAGGAGGTGTATTATCATGAGGAGGCCAAATCATTTTCGTCTACTTTCCGCTGACGAGCGGGTTAGCTATGTAAGTTCACTTAAAGACTTGCACAAGCTTGAACAATTTTCTCAAAGTGAAGACGTTAGTCTTCGGGTTGCAGTTGCAAGTAATCCTAATGTAACATCTAATGTTTTAGCACGACTAGCTAAAGATTCAGCCCCTAGTGTATGTTTATCTGTAGCATATAACCCCAGAACTCCTTCATCAGTTTTGGAATTATTTGCTGGAGAAAAGTATTCATATTTACACTATGCAGTTGCACGGAGTAAAAATGCTTCTCCAAGACTTTTGTCAATTCTGGCAAAAAGCTTGGATCCGCAGGTTCGCTATATGGTAGCTTTAAATGACTCTACTCCTGTAGACGTTTTAGCTATACTTGCCAAAGACCCTGAGGAAAATGTTAGATTTAGTGCGGAATCCAAAATTAGATCGAAAACCGTTGGTAATACTAATCATGATAAGACAAAACAGACATGCTAAAAATGCATGTCTGTTTTGTTTTTAATCTTTTACATATAAGGTAGGATCTACCGCTTCTCCATCTTTCCATACTTCAAAATGAAGATGTGACTCATCTGCTACCTCAAAATTCGCGCTTGTTCCAACTGTTCCTACTGTCTGTCCTTGCTTTATACTTTCTCCCTCTGATACGAATTCTGCTGTAAGTAAGTTTGAATATACAGTTTTAAATCCATTACTATGTTCAACTATTACTGTTATTCCATATCTTGGGTCATTTTTTATTGACTTTACAGTTCCATCTTCTGCTACTTTTACTACAGTTGTTTTATCTGCTTTAATGTCAACTCCTGTATGTGTTATCCATTCTTTTAATGTTTCTGAATATACTAAATTCTCTTTAGCAAATTCTTTTACTATTTCTCCCTCTACTGGCATTTTAAAATTTAGCTCTCCTTTAGGTGTTATAGTTGGCTCTGGTTTACTTTCAGTAATTTGCTCTTCTGCCGATTCACTTTCTACATTTTCTTCTACCTTTTTTTCTACTACTTCTTCTGCAGTTTTTTCATCATTTAGGATATTTTCTTGCACCTGTTCCACTGTTTTTCCAATTGAAGAACTTGCAGACTGGACTTCTTCATTTTCCTCCGTTTGCAAACTTGGAACTAACTCACCTATCATTCTCGAATTGAGCTCACTTACTCTTGCTTCATTTTTTACCTTACTACTATATATTGCATAAGTTATTCCAAAAGCAACTACTGCTAATAATAAAACCGCTCCAGCCCAGAACATTAAATTTCTAAAAACAATATCATCATTTCGTGGTCTTGCATTTCTTCTCATCATTTTCCTCCTAAATTTTATTTTAAGTTAATTATTTCCATTCTTATTAAATTTATTCAGTAATTTTCAATTTTTACTCCAATATAAAAATGATGAATAATTTCTTCAGCTGTCTTTCCTTGCTTTGCGAGAGCATCTGCACCTGTCTGGCTCATACCTACACCATGCCCATAGCCTATTACACTAAATTTTACATTGTCTCCATCTAGTTTTGCCGTAAAATTTGCAGACTTAAGTCCAAAAGTTGTTCTAGCTTCTACACCTGATAAATTTACGTTTCCTATTCTAAGAGTTTTTACTCTTCCTCCATCCGTATATTCTTTAATTTCTATCCAATCAGCTAAATCAAAATTTATCTCTGCTTCCGGATGATTTTGTTTTAATTTTTCTACTACTTCCATTTTTGTTAAAGATATTTCTGATTTGTATTGAGAATAGGCGTCTTCTCCAGCAGTTGCAACCGTTTGTAAATATGGGTACCCAGTTCCCCCGCCATACATTGACAGGTGCTTCTGTTGTTCCTCCACTATTTGAGTGAAAGAAAGCATTTATAGGCTCTCCCTCATACATAATAATTTTCCCTTTTGTACTATCTACTGCCGATACAATTTTATTCCAGTATTCGTTTTTCTTATCTTCATCCCATTTAGCTAGCCTGTCCTCCTTTGAAATCCAGGCTTGGCAGCAACTAGAATTATCACAAATGCTTGCTTCGCCGTGTTTTACCGGATCGTTTTTTTCTTTGTATATAGTATATGTTCTTGCAACTATTGCTTGTGCTTTTAAAGCTTCTTCTGCATAGCTGGCAGGCATTTCCGCTGATACTACTCCATATAAATATTCCTCTAAATTCATTTCTTCTACTGTATCATTTGCAGTATGAAATAGTTTTATGGTATGTGTTTTTTGTGTTTCTATTTGTTCATTATTCTTTACTATGCTACTTGTTTGTTCAAATGGGCTAGTAAGAACAGCTGGCAATAAAAAGCATAAAAAAATTAGTCCTATATATATAAGAATTACTTTTCTCATAATTTTTCCTCCTAACAGACCAACTTCAACTTCATATTATTTAATATTCTTTTTTCTATTCTGGATACTTGCACTTGTGATATTCCAAGGATCTTAGCAACCTGTGCTTGAGTTTTGTCCTTGAAGTATCTTAAAATTATTATTTCCTTTTCATTTTATTGAGTTGTTCTTCATAAAACTTTATCTTTTCTTTTAATTCATTTATTATTAAGTCTTTATCAGAATCTTGATTGATTAAATTTGGATTATTATCATCTATGTCTAATTTTTCTTTTTCAGATTTTTTTATCTTTTTATTTAAAG
>CAMVIX010000005.1 GCA_947167695.1 uncultured Clostridiaceae bacterium | reverse complement strand
TTTCTCCCCCATTTTGAATTATTCTTTTGCTTTCCTCAGGGTCATTCGGCTTTTGTTCCACCAACTTTAAAGTCCATGTCTCCAAAGAAATCTTCAATTCCTTGGATATCAGTTAGCATAACGTAATTATCTGGATTTTCGCTGTCAGTAACTAATCCTGTTGAAATTCCTGCTACTGGTTTTTTTATTGGAACTCCTGCATCCATAAGTGCAAGCGTACTTCCACATATACTTGCTTGTGATGTAGAACCATTTGAAGATAGAACTTCAGATACTACACGAATAGAATATGGAAATTCTTCTTCGCTTGGTAATACTGGAACTAATGCTTTTTCAGCAAGGGCTCCATGGCCTATTTCTCTTCTTCCAGGTCCACGTGATGTTTTTGCTTCTCCTACACTATATCCTGGGAAGTTGTAATGATGCATATAGCGTTTACTTTCTTCTTCATCTAATCCATCTAATATTTGTTCTTCACTTTTCATTCCAAGTGTTGCAACTGATAATACTTGCGTTTGACCTCTTGTAAATAGTGCACTTCCATGTACTCTATTTAATAATCCTACTTCGCAAGATAGAGGACGTATTTCGTCTAAAGCTCTTCCATCTACTCTTTTATGCTCTACAAATATCATTTCACGAACACATTTCTTTTCTAATTTATAAATACTATCTGCAATATCTTGTTTCTTTTCTTCTAATGCTTCTTCTCCATGCTTTTCAGTAAAGGAGCTTTCAATTTCTGCTGTAAGCTCATCTATATTTCTATCTCTAACTTCTTTGTCTACAGCTTGTACAGCTGTTTTCATTTTATCTTTAAAGTTAGCTTCAATTTCATTATATACTTCTTCATCAACAGCAAAATGTTTGTATTCAAATTTTGGTTTTCCAATTTCTTCTGCAATTTTATTTATAAACTCGCAAACCCTTTTTATTTCTACATGTCCTGCTTTAATTGCCTCTAGCATAGTATCATCTGGGATTTCATTTGCACCAGCTTCTATCATTGTAATTTTATTTAAAGTTCCTGCAACCGTTAAGTTTAATCTAGATTTTGCTCTTTGCTCTGAATTTGGATTTATTATAATTTGATTATCAACATACCCAACATTTACAGATGCTGTTGGTCCATTAAATGGTATGTCTGAAATTGCTGTTGCAGCAGCTGCACCTATCATAGCACATACTTCTGGTGAATTATCTTGGTCTACTGATAGAACCAAGCAGTCTATTACTACATCATTTCTAAAGTCCTTTGGGAATAATGGTCTCATAGGTCTGTCTATTGCTCTTGATGTAAGTATTGCCTTTTCAGAAGGTTTTCCCTCCTTCTTTTGAAAGCTTCCTGGTATTTTTCCTACTGCATAAAGTCTTTCTTCGTATTCTACTGAAAGTGGGAAGAAATCTATTCCCTCTTTTGGTTCTTTTGATGCAGTAACATTTACAAGCACAGCTGTATCTCCATAACGTACTAATACGCTACCATTAGCCAATCCTGCCATTTTTCCATTTTCAATTGTAAGCGTTCTTCCTGCTAATTCCATACTGTAAGTTTTAAACATAAATTTATCCTCCTTTAATTTTTTAGAATAAATTCTGTTTCAAACGTAACCTCTACAAAAAACATTATAAATACTAATAAATATCATCTCTATTCTACTAGAATTTTACACATTTTTGGACAAGTTTTTTAAACCGACCCCAAGAATAAATAAAATTCTGGGCAAAAAAAGTTTTTATAGATGTTCTTTGTACAAGCTACTTTTGCAAGCAAAATTTATTCTACCTAAAAATATTTTTCGTTTTTCTTCTACATTTTATGCAAAAGGAAACGCAATTTAGGCGGAATACAGCTGTTTTGTGCTATGTCCCGCCCCAGTTTACTATTTTCTTAAATTTAATTTTTCAACTATTTCTCTATATCTTGCTAAATCTTTTTTAGATAAATAGTTAAGTAGGTTTCTTCTTTTACCTACCATCTTTAAAAGACCTCTTCTTGAATGATTGTCTTTTACATGTACTTTTAAATGTTCTGTAAGCTCATTAATTCTTTCTGTTAAAAGAGCTATTTGAACTTCTGGAGAACCTGTATCATTCTCATCTCTTTTAAAGTTATTAATAATTTCTTGTTTTCTGGTTGGTGTCATTTGCGTTTACCTCCTTATAAATAATATTTGCCATAAACTGAGTTTAAGTAAGAGTATAGTCCTTAAACTAAGAATAGGTATTGCTTTATTTCAAGCAATACCTATTATACTATGTTTCTTTGGAAAAATCAAGCTTTTATGGAAAATTTTTACCATTTACAAAATTTTTGCTATTGTAATATGGAAGCATAATCCTCGTTACTAATCCAACAGCTTTTTTATTAATATTACAAATATATTTCATTAATGTTACAGAAATATTTCAATTGTATTACAAATTTTACATTTTTATGTAACCTATTTTGGTTTACAATGTCTTGTGCATAATATCTGTGGAAACTGTGGATAACTTTGTGAATAACTACAAAATGTACATTTTTTGTTCACCAGTTATTCACAATTTAATCCCTGTAATTTATTTATGTAAGCCATTTCCAGTTATTTACAATTTTTATGTGTACGGTATGTTTGTTTGTGCGTATTGCTTTAAACATCTTGATATATGTGTGTTTATTCCTTTTTGTCTTTTTTGATGTTTTACATAATTTTTTATTTCTTAATGAAAGAAGAAAGGTGAGCCAAAGGGGACACTCCTCTTCGAGGAGATGTCCCCAGTTTGGCTCACTCCAAGCATTTGAGTCGATTTTTTCATATAAACATATAGGGTCGCATAATATGCGACCCCTAAAAGTGTGTATTACAAATTAGCTAACAATAAAATTAAAACTAAACTTATGTATATAAACACACATAGAGATGTTCCTATTATTCCAAGTATCAATCCTGCTTTACCAAGTTTGCTTCCCATTCTTTTTGCAGACCTTGCTCCGAATATTATTGCTAAGATTCCTGTTGTTAGTCCCATATACCAAAACCAATGTGTTAATATAGATATAATTCCCAATGCTAATGCAGCTACTGGCATTCCTGATTTTTTCTTATCTTCCATATATAACTCCTCCTAATTTGTTATTCTAAGACTACTTATTTGCTCTAATGTATCTAGTTTGTTTACCTTTATTACAGATTCAGATACAGTATACAAATTATCGTCTATATACAAGCCTCTTAATAATTTTGTGTTTTTTGTAACATAAAAATAACTACTTTTTTCAGTCTCATGAGTGATAGTTCCCTTCAGCTTAAATCCATCTTCTAAATTAATACTATATACAAAATATCCTTCTGCAATATATGGTTTATTGTAATTTTTATACAAGCTTATCGTTGATGAATAGCTGTCAGTTTCTGTTCCATATTCTACATCTTCGCTATAGTTATTTACTGGAATTGCAATCAATTCCCTTGCTTTGAAAAATAGCAGTGCTTTTGGATTTGTAAGTATTGCTGAAGTAGTTCTTCTGTCTCCTATTACCGTCTCAGACATTTGAACAGGATTGTTTACATCAGAAACATCAAATAACGCCATTTTCATGCCTACGATTTGTGCTGAATTTGATAGAACCTTTCCATCCGAATCTCTTCTAATTTTCTCTTCTGTTTGCATCCCTATTCCAATTAAATGTGTTTCATCATATGGATGTAAATATGTACTATATCCTGGAATATGTAATTCTCCTAATACTTTAGGTTTAGTTTCATCACTTAAATCTATAACAAAAAGTGGGTCCATATTTTTATATGTTACTAAATAAGCCTTATCTCCCATGAATCTTGAGGAGTACATTGTTTCACCTTTTGCAACATAGCTTGTAATTCCTATTTGGTTTAATTTCTCGTCAAATATAGCAACTCTTGCACCGTCACTATCATATAGTGCAACTCTTAAATGTCCATTTTTCTCATCTAAAGAATATTGGTTTATTGTTTTTCCTTTTATTTTTGTATTACATGCATAGTCTACAGATTCTTTTGATATATCAAACTTGAATATCTGTGTATAATATCCACTGTTAGAGTAGTCTCCTTCATCTTCCCACGTAAATGCTCCAATTATACCTTTTAGTCCAAATATGCTGTACACAGGAGGTGCACTTCTGTAATTATAATTATATTTCTGCTCTAAAAGATAAATTGCATTTTCAGATACATAAGCATTTGAAATGTCTATTAAGTAGGAGCTTAATTTAGCTTCTGCTTTTACATTATTTAAATCTACTGCTGAAATAATAGTTTGCTTTCTCGTTTTTACATCCTTTAAATACTTTATATTTTCAAGTGCAATTTCTTTTTCTAGTCCATCTTCACTATAATTTCTTACTATTTTGTTGTTTTCTTTTTTCAGATTTCCAGATGCAATAACATATAGTACATTATTGATGCATCTAGATGTATAGTAAGGTTGATTTAGCTCAAAGCTTTTTGTAATCATAGGTTTCTCTCTTGATGTTATGTCATATATTTTTACTACTGAATTGCTATTATATCTGTATGAGCCATTATTACTTTTAGCAAAAACTACAATTAACTGATTTTTGTTTAAAATTAAGTCTTCTGGAATATCATTTGAAGAAATGGTGGTTGCTATTTTTATATCTTCAGGATTTTTTACATCTGTTATTATTACATTATTTCCTGAAATAGAGTAAATATAGTCTCCATCTGTTTTTGTAATATCTGCCTCATCTACATTTTCTACCTGTATATTGGTTGTAGAAAAATCTTTCGAAGCCTGCCCATTAGTAGAAGAGCTAGAAACTTCTGAATTAATAGCTGTAGTGGGTGATACCTCCTCTTTTATAGCTATACTATCAGCTGCAAAATCTATTGTATCATACACAGGAGAATAAAATCCTCTATATCTTAAGCCCCCTCTTAAAAAACTAAATGGCATGCCTAAAATGTTTGTAATTATTTCTTTTGCAGTAGATTCATCATCTCCATCATATAACCTTAAAAGCTCTGCCTCGCTTCTTACAGTTTTAACTTCTGCTGTATCATTAAATGTAAGAAAATAAACTCCTACACCTACAAGTAGTAAAATTAAAACTAAAATAATTATGCCAATTTTTTTCTTCATTTTAAAACCCCCTTTATAATATATATTTGAAAATTAAATATCCAATTAATACTGTTTCTGAAATGAGAATTACAGGGAATCCTATTGTAAACCTAAGCTTTTTAGTTTTATGTCTAAACATATACATTCCAGATATTGTACCTATTCCACCGCCCAGAAGCGTAATGTAAAATAATGTCTGCTCTGGTATGCGCCATGCTCCCTTTTTTGCTTTTTGCTTATCAATTAGCATTGCAAAAAAACCTATTATATTTATGATAGCTAAATATATTGCTATGTTTTGTAAAGTTAATACTTCCTTCATGTTTCCTCGCTTTATCCAAATAAACTCATTTGATTACTTTGGCTCATTCCTTTTAAGCAACCAGCTTTTTCGAGTAGTTCTACTACAGTTTTTCCTATTCTAGATTTTATTTTCATATCTTCTATTGACATAAATTTGCCCTCTTTTTTTGCCTCATCTATTCCTTCTGCTGCAACTGTTCCAAGTCCTGGAATGCTATTTAGTGGTGGGCGAATTCCTTCATCTTCCATAATAAACTTTGTAGCATGAGACTTATAAAGGTCTATTGGCAAAAAGCTTAATCCCCTCTCATACATTTCTAACACTATCTCTAAAACTTGATACGTATCTTTATCCTTAGCTGTAGCATTATTTCCCATAAGTTCGATTTCTTTCATTTTGTTTTTTACTTTTTCTACTCCATGGCACATTATATCACTATCAAACGCATCTGCACGAATGGAGAAAAATGCTGTATAATATGCCTTTGGCATATGTACTTTAAACCATGCAATTCTAAACGCCATTGTTACATATGCTGCAGCATGTGCTTTTGGGAACATATATTTTATTTTCTTACATGAATCTATATACCATTCTGGAACATTATACTGCCTCATCATAGCTTCTTGTTCATCTGATAGGCCTTTACCTTTACGCACAGATTCCATTATTTTAAAAGATGGTTTTGGTGGCAAACCTTGCTTTATTAAGTATAGCATTATATCATCTCTAGTACAAATTGCTTCACTTAATTTTATAGTTCCTGCTTCAATTAAACTTTGTGCATTATTAAGCCACACGTCTGTACCATGTGATAGTCCTGAAATTCTTAATAGCTCTTCAAATGTTGTAGGTCTTGTCTCTTCAAGCATCCCACGTACAAATTTTGTTCCAAACTCTGGAACACCAAAAGTTCCGACAGGTGAATGTATTTGTTCTGGTGTTAAACCAAGTGCTTTTGTAGATGAGAATATTGACATTGTTTCCTTATCGTCAAGCGGTATTTTTTTTGGGTCTATGCCTGTTATATCTTGAAGCATACGAATCATAGTTGGATCATCATGTCCAAGGATGTCCAATTTTAAAAGGTTTTGGTCTATTGAGTGATAATCAAAATGTGTTGTAATTATATCAGAATTTGGATCATCTGCTGGATGCTGTACTGGGCAGAACTCGTATATTTCTCTCCCTTTTGGCACTACTATAATTCCACCTGGGTGTTGTCCTGTTGTTCTTTTTACCCCTGTACATCCGGACAGCTATCCTTTCCACCTCTGCATTATTTACTGGTATTCCTCGTTCTTCATAATATTTCTTAACATATCCAAACGCAGTCTTATCTGCAATTGTACCAATTGTTCCTGCTTTAAAGGTTGTGCCTTTTCCAAATATAACTTCTGTATATTTATGTGCTTTTGCTTGGTATTCTCCCGAGAAGTTTAAATCTATATCAGGCTCTTTATCTCCATCAAAACCAAGAAAAGTTTCAAATGGGATATCCATTCCATCTTTATCTAGTTTATGCCCACATTTTGGGCAATCTTTATCTGGCAAATCAAATCCATTTTTATAACCATAGTCTGTAAAGTCTGAATACTTACAGTTTGGGCATCTATAATGAGGCTGAAGTGAATTTACCTCTGTTATTCCTGTCATATTAGCGACAAAAGATGAGCCAACAGATCCACGTGAGCCTACTAAGTAACCATCTGCATTAGACTTCCATACTAGTTTTTGTGCAATAATATACATAACAGAAAATCCATTTTTTATAATTGACTCTAGCTCTTTGTCAAGTCTTGCTTTAACTATCTCTGGAAGTGGGTCTCCGTATAATTCTATTGCTCTTGTATAGGCAATATTTTTTATAGTTTCTTCGCAGCCATCAATATGCGGAGGACATTTTTCTGGAGAAATCGGGCTAATTTTTTCGCACATATCAGATATTTTATTAGTGTTTTCTACAACTATCTCATATGCTTTTTCTTCTCCAAGATAGCTAAATTCTTCTAGCATTTCATCAGTTGTTCTTAAATAAAGAGGAATATCCTCATCTGCATCATCATATCCTTGTCCGAGCTAGTAATATTCTTCTGTATATTTCATCTTGTGGATCCATAAAATGCACATCACATGTGGCTACAACTGGCTTATTTTGTTTTGCTCCAATTGCTACTATTTTACGATTTATCTCTTTTAGTTCTTCAATATCTTGCACTTGTCCGCTTCTTACCAAATTCATATTATTACCATTTGGTTGTATTTCTAAATAATCATAATCTCCTGCAATTTTTTCTATTTCTTCTTCTGGCTTGCCAGCTAGTATTGCTGAATAAAGCTCTCCCGCTTGGCAAGCACTACCTAGAATAAGTCCTTCAGAATATTTTTTATATAGGCTCTTTAATATTCTAGGCTTTTTATAGAAATAATGTAAATGTGAATATGATATAAGCTTATATAGATTCTTTAACCCTACATAATTTTTCGCCAAAATAATTGCATGATAACTTGGAAGTTTTTTAAAATCTGCATTTCCAGCTTCTAGTTTATCTATATCTTCTACTGTTTTTACTCCTTTTTTTGCAAGCATTTCAAGCATAACTTTAAAAACTTTAACTAATGTATCAACGTCATCCAAGGCTCTATGCGCAACTTCAACTGTTATTCCAAGATTATCTGCTATAATTCCTAATTTGTATTTTTTATAATCTGGAAATAAGTCTTTTGCTAGACGAAGTGTATCTATATATGTATTGTTAAGGTCTAGGCCATATTGCGAGCAATTATACTTTATAAACGGAATATCAAAATCTGCATTATGTGCAACTAAAACAGAGTCCCCAACAAATTCTAATACCTTTGGCAATACTTTATCTATAGTTTCAGCATTCTTTACCATATCATCTGTAATATGTGTAATATTTACAACCTCTTCTGGTATTGGTTTCTCAGGGTTCACAAAACATTCAAACTCATCTATTACTTCTCCATTTTTATATTTCATTATACCTATTTCAGTAATTTTTTCTGTTCTAAAAGAAAGCCCTGTCGTTTCAATGTCTAACACGCAATACTCTGTATCCAGACTCTGCCCTTTTGGGAATGCTACACAGTTATCTTTATCTGGTACTAGATATGCTTCGACTCCGTATATTACCTTTATATCTGGGTTTGCTTTTTGTAAATATTTATGTGCATCTGGAAAAGCTTGTACTACACCATGGTCTGTAATTGCAATAGATTTCCAACCCCAACTTACAGCACGTTTTATTAAATCCACACATGGAGTTACTGCATCCATCTGGCTCATTTGTGTATGCATGTGGAGCTCAACACGTTTTTCTTTAGCATTATCCATACGTTTTTCTTTTTTGATTCCAGCTGTTTCTATAATAGTGTTTGCAATTACACCTATTTCTTTTGCAAAAGGATCGTATTTTGCTTCTCCATCAAGTTTTATTCCCTTTGCCTCTTTTAATCTAGATACCACTTGATCAGCTTTATCTTTTGCTACAAATGCTTTGCATACCATTGTGCTTGTACCATCATACAGTTTAAATGCTACTAAAATTTTTCCATTTTTTAATTCTCTTGAATCTATCTCTCCAAACAATTCTCCTTCTAGAGAAACCTTGTCTGTATCTACAGAAATTTCATTTACTCTAATTGGCTGATTCTTTATTTTTGCTTCTCTTCCAAATATAAGTGGGGATGAAACTGTTTCTATATTATCTACTTTATTTTCAGCTGTCTGCTTATTTTCTTCTTTTTTTAATGTATGCATATTCATTATTGCTTTTTTTTCTTCTTCTTTTATCTTATCTTCAATGTTTTTTAACTGTTCTTCGGATATATTTTCATTGTAGGAAATAATGTATTTTTTACAGTATAATTCTTCAAGTACATCTGCTAAAGCTTCATCAAAATTTCTACTATGTAAAATGTCTTTTCCCTTAACCGCTAAATTTACATTTATTTTATTGTCACTTATCTCTAGGCTACTATTTAATAAAATAGCTTTTGTTAAGGGGAATCTTTCGCCAAAGAGCATAACAATATCTTGCCAATCAGCCTTTATTTCCTCATCAGGATTAAACTCAAATGAATACACCATTTGAGTCCTAACATTTTCAATTTTAAATCTTTTATTTATATACTTTTCAAATTTATAAATTTCCCCGATACTAATTTTTACATCTGATTTTAGTTTTATATTTAATTTATTACTTTTTTTATATAAATCCAATGCAAGTATTTGTGCCTTACAAATATCGCCGTTTTTCTTGATAATCTTTAAAAACTTCTTCAACTGTTTTATCCATTTTTGCACCTCTAAATAATTCTCACCACGTCATTATATGCTACGAAAACTGAAAGCACTATCATTGCAGTAAAACCGCAATGTTTGTAGCCATACTTCAACGTTTTGCTTCATTGGTTTTCTTCTAATTGCCTCTATTATATATATTACTATTTTCCCTCCGTCTAGTGGAAGTATTGGTAAAAGATTTGTAACTCCAAGTGAAAGTGAAACTATTGCAAGCAGGTTAATAAAATCAAAGAAGCCGACTGGTTTGTGCTACAAGACCAGAAATTCCTATTGGGCCTGTTAGTTGATCTATATTTATATTTCCTGTAAATAACTGCCCAAGGCTTTCAAATACAAGTCCAACATAGTTTACTGTATTACTAAATCCATAAGAAATTTGGTTTAAAAAATTGCTATCTGGCTTTGCACTTGCAAAAAATACTGTAGATAATATAAAAAATGTAATTAGTCCAAATACTATATTAGTAAGTCCGCCTGCTGCAACTATTGCAATTCTTTTTGGTATACTTGTATTGCTAAAAGAGCCTTCCTCTTCAGAGTGCTCTTCCTCACCTTCTAGGCTTACAAATCCGCCGAGTGGCACAAGCCTTAATGCATACAATGTTTGCTTACCTTGTTTTTTCCATATAGTAGGTCCAAAGCCTATAGCAAACTCATTAACTCTAACCTTGCAAGCTTTAGCTACTAAAAAATGTCCTGTTTCATGAATCAAAATAAGAAAACCTAGCAAAAATATTATTTTAATTGCAGTAATAAGAAAAGCCATCTTTCCTCCTATTGTAAAATTATTATTATGTGTTTTTATCTTTAGTATATATTATTTATTTTGAAATGCCACGTAAGAGTCCAAAGAAAAATTTACTATAAAATACTTAATAAAAAATATGCAAATGGTGCAATAAAGATTACACTATCTACCCTATCTAACATTCCACCGTGTCCTGGAATTAAACTGCTATAATCTTTTAAATCAGTATAGCGTTTTACACTTGATGCAGCGAAATCGCCTATCTGGCTTAATATACTTAGTGCTAAAGATACAATCGCAATATATATATATGATATGTTAAATCCTGCAATAGTATTCAGTGCAAGTGTATATAATAAGCTTGCTATAACAGCACCGAACTGCTCCTGCAATACACCCTTCAACAGATTTGTTTGGACTTATTTTGCTAAATTTGTGTTTTCCAAATTGCTTACCTATAAAATATGCAAAAATGTCTGTTCCCCATGCTATAAAAATTATATACCAAATATAATAAACACCATTATTCGCTCCACGTAGCATTGGAATAAACACTATAAATCCAAGTATATACACAATTCCAAGTAATGTTATCATCATATCTTTAACAGTAGTTTTCATGTCTGTAACTATTACCGACAAAAAAAGTATTACCATTACTGTTGGCAGGAGTAATTGCAATGAATTTTTTACATATTCAGTAGGAACTATATGTATAAAGGCTATTAGTACCGCAATAGCATATCCTATCCATTCTACTGGATTATTTTTTTTCTTAAATGCATGATAAAACTCGTGCAAACAAATTATTGCTATAGCACTAAATGCTATATCTATAACTATTTGATTACCATATATAAGCAATAGTGCTACTATTGGGAATCCAATAAGGGACGATATTATTCTTTTAGCATTCATTATTTTCCTCCAAATTTTCTATTTCTCTTTTTGTATTCTTCTAGTGCTTCATCTAAATCGATTTCTCGAAATTCTGGCCAATTTCTTGGTGTAAAATAAAATTCTGAATATGTAAGTTGCCATGGTAAGAAATTACTTGTGCGAAGCTCATTGCTAGTGCGAATTAATAAGTCTGGGTCTGGTATTCCTGCTGTATAAAGGTTGTTTTCTATCATTTCCTCATTTATTTGCTCTGGCTCTATTTCACCTAATTTTACCTTCTCAGCTATTTTTTGCATAGCCTGGGTTATCTCATGTCTTCCCCCATAATTTATGCATACACAAGCAGTAAGTCCTGTGTTGTTTTTTGTCTTTTCCATTGCTTCATTCATACTCTTTCTAAGTTTGTCAGAAAGGCCAGACATATCGCCTAAAATTTTTAATCTAATATTTTCTCTATCTGTTTTGTTAATAAACTCATCAACATATGCTTGAAAAATATTCATTAAGGCTTCTACTTCTTCCTTGCTTCTTTTCCAATTTTCCGTTGAAAAAGCATATACTGTTAGATATTTTAGTCCAATTTTATTAGCATATCTTGTAATTCTTCTAAAATTTTCTGCCCCTTCTTTATGCCCAAATGCTGCTGGCATATTTCTTTGTTTTGCCCATCTTCTATTGCCATCCATAATTATTGCAACATGCTGTGGATATTCCTCACCTAATTTTCCCATGGGTTACCTCCTACAACGACATTATTTCTTTTTCTTTAGTTTCAATCATACTATCTATTTCTGTGTTTTTTTTGTCTGTTAATTTTTGTATTTCGTCTTCGGCTCTTTTTTCTTCGTCCTCTGAAATTAGGCTTTCCTTTTGCATTTCTTTTGCTTCATCTATGCCATCTCTTCTAATAGAACGAATTGATACTTTTGCGTCCTCTCCCATTTTCTTTATGTCTTTTACAATCTCTTTTCTTCTTTCTTCGTTTAGCTCTGGGAATATAAGTCTAATTACTTTACCATCGTTGTTTGGATTTATTCCTATATCAGATTTTTGTATTTCTTTCTCTATTTCTTTTAAAATGCTAGCATCCCATGGCTGAATTAATATCATTCTTGCCTCTGGCACAGATACACCTGCTACTTGATTAATTGGTGTTGGCACTCCATAGTAGTCTATTTTTATTTTATTTAATATTGCTGGGTTTGCTCTACCAGCTCTTATTTCTGATAAATTCTCCTGTAATACACTTAAAGTTTTGTTCATTCTTTCTTCTAATTCTTTATTATCCATTTCAAATCTTTCCTTTCATTTAATTTAATATAGTTTCACTTATACAGTATATATATTATTTGTTTTGAAATGCCGCGTAAGCGACCCAAGTTTAGCCGTAGCGGATGCGAAGGCTACAAACGAAGCGAAGCGAAGTGCGAGTGGAGCAACCATCATGTTTTAAAATCAGGAAGGTTGCGGCACACAAGGCATAAAAAACAAATAATATATATACCAGTATTGTACTATTTAACGATGGTTCCAAGCTTCTCACCTTTAATAATTTTAACAATATTTTCTGGCTCATTAATTCCAAAAACAATTAAAGGAATATGGTTATCTCTGCAAAGTGATGTTGCAGTAGAGTCCATTACTTTTAAATCCTTATTTAAAATATCTAAGTAAGTTATTTCATCATATTTAGTAGCTGTTGGATCTTCTTTAGGGTCTGCTGAATATACTCCATCTATTGTTTTAGCAAGCATTATTACCTCTGAATCAGTTTCAACTGCACGAAGAGCTGCAGCAGTATCTGTTGAAAAATATGGGTGTCCAGTTCCACATGCAAATATTACTACTCTTCCTCTTTCTAAATGCTTAATAGCCTTTCTTTTAATAAATGGTTCAGCAATCTCTCTCATTTCAATTGCTGTTTGTACTCTTGTAAATATTCCTCTTGCTTCTAGTGCATCCTGAAGCGCAAGTGAGTTTATTGCAGTGGCAAGCATGCCCATGTAATCTGACGTAGTTCTTTCCATTTGGTGTCCGTATCTTCCTCTCCAGAAGTTTCCTCCACCAATTACAATAGAAACCTTCACACCTAGGTCTACGATAATTTTAATTTGGTCACAAATTTTTCCCAGTACCTCAGCATCAATACCTGTTTTTTGCTCTCCAGCCATAGCTTCTCCACTAAGCTTTAGTAGAACTTTTTTATATGCTAAATCAGCCA
The DNA here is from genome assembly GCA_947167695.1 of uncultured Clostridiaceae bacterium. Lineage (GTDB taxonomy): Bacteria > Bacillota > Clostridia > TANB77 > CAG-508 > UMGS1754. The sequence continues at coordinate 36,483 of CAMVIX010000005.1, read as the reverse complement.
AAATCTTCACACTCCCATATTAATATATTTTTATGTTTTTTATTCTATCATAAATTGAAATAAAAAAATATAGTTTTTAAAGAAATTTTTATTTTTTATTGTTAGATAGATGAAATGAAAGTAAGAGTAAAAACCTAGTTCTCACACTCTTTTTGAAAATTAAGAAAAGTGGCTTCGCCACTTTATGGAGAACGCGCTTCGCTTGTTCTCCGCTACAACGTTTGCAATATAATTCGTAGCGGAGCACTTTGTGCTCCATAAAAGGTGCGATTTTTCCTATGCAATAAGAAAATTGGGGACAGGTTTATAAACCTGTCCCCAATTTGACTGAATTTTAAAGCAAAAAGCCAATTCCTTCATTATTTAAGCTTTCTTCTCTATTCATACCACTCAAAGTCCCAATTCCCAAATTTTACTGTATCCCCAGGCTTTACGCCTTGTTTTCTTAACTCATCTTCAATTCCATTTTCTCGCAGGCATTTTTGAAAATAATACATAGATTCATTATCAGCCATATTCACTCTGCCCAAAATTCTGTCTATAACTGGTCCTTCTACAATAAAATCTTCACCATCTTTAATTACGCTAAAGCCTGCTTCATCTTTAAGCTCGTACACAACTCTATCCTTTGCTTCTACTAGCTCCTCTTTTGGAAGAGTTTTAATAACTTCTGTGACATGCTCCATTAAATCATCTATGCCTTGTTTTGTTGCAGCAGATATTTTGAAAATTTCAAAACCCTTTTCAGTTGCTATTTTTTTAAGAGCTTCATAGTTTTCATCAGACTGCATGATGTCTGCTTTATTTGCCACGATTATTTGTTTTCTGGTAGCCAATTTTTCGCTATACTTTTTAAGTTCTTCGTTTATTTTATAAAAATCATCTACCGGATTTCTTCCCTCTGAGCCTGATACATCTATTACATGAAGTAAAAGTCTTGTTCTTTCAATGTGTCTTAAGAATTGAATTCCAAGTCCAACACCTTCGCTTGCGCCTTCTATAATTCCTGGTATATCAGCCATTACAAAGCTCCCTGCTTTGGTGTTTACTACACCTAAGCTTGGCTCTAGTGTGGTAAAATGGTAATCTGCAATTTTGGGAGTAGCAGCTGTAACCATAGATAAAATAGTAGATTTACCTACATTTGGAAAGCCTACTAATCCAACATCTGCAATAAGTTTTAATTCTAATATAAGTTCTTTTTCTATTCCTTTTTCTCCATCTTGGGCAAATCTTGGAGCTTGCCTTGTTGCCGTTGCGAAATGTGAATTGCCTTTTCCGCCTCTACCACCTGGGAGAATAAGCTCTGTTTGATTATCCTCAGATAAATCTGCAATTATTTTTCCTGTTTTGCTATCTTTAACAACTGTTCCTTTTGGTACTTTTATATAAAGGTCTTCTCCACTTTTCCCATAGCAATGTCCGCCACTTCCATTTTTTCCATTTTCCGCTTTGTATTTTTTATTAAACCTAAAATCAATTAAAGTATTGGCATCTGGGTTTACTGTAAAATAAACATCTCCACCTTTTCCTCCGTCTCCGCCATCTGGTCCACCAGCTGCTACATATTTTTCACGACGAAAAGAGATAGCTCCATTTCCACCATCTCCAGATTTAACATAAATTTTTGTATAATCTACAAACATACTTCCTCCAACTTCTTTGTGAAACAAAGGGACAGGATTAATCCTGTCCCATTGTTCTAAAGTATTTTCCTTAAGCTTTTACTTCTTCTTGTGGGTAAACACTAACTTGTTTCTTGTCTCTACCCTTTCTTTCAAATTTTACCTTTCCACTTTCTAATGCATATAATGTATCATCGCTTCCGATTCCTACATTTGTTCCTGGATGAATTTTTGTTCCTCTTTGTCTTACTAGAATGTTTCCAGCTAAAACGAATTGTCCGTCAGCTCTTTTAGTACCTAAACGTTTAGACTCACTCTCACGACCGTTTTTAGTACTTCCGCCACCCTTTTTATGTGCCATCTTAAATTCACTCCCTTCGAATATTCTCCGTTTTTTCTCTAAAATTTATTTTTCTTCTACTGCTTCTACTTTTTCAGTATTTTCAGCTTTGTTTGCTGTTTTCTTAGCAGCTTGAGCTTTAATTCCAGTAATTTCTACCTTTGTATAAGGTTGTCTGTGTCCTTGTGTTCTTCTATAATTTTTCTTTGCTTTGTACTTAAATACAAGGATTTTCTTAGCCTTACCGTGTGAAACTACTTTGCCTTCTACTTTAATACCTTTAACATAAGGATTTCCAATTTGTACTTTTCCATCTTCTTCGCTAACTAAAACTACTTTATCAAAAGTAACTTTTTTGCCTTCTTCAGCATCTAGCTTTTCGAAAAATACAACATCTCCTTCTGCTACTTTGTATTGCTTTCCACAGCTTTCAATAATTGCATACATTGTGAAAGCACCTCCCTTTTTCGTATACTCGCTAACCTTTTATATCGGTAGTTAGATTTTTTCACTAACATTTATTCACCGTTATTAAGCGGTTACAGATAATTATTTTAGCATCTTATTTCCCATTTGTCAAGGCTTTCGATAACTTTTTATGCTCTCTTTTGCACAATTGGAATTTCATTATTTGCAGGCAGGCTTAAAGCCTGTTCACATAATGATTAAAATTCCAGACAAAAAGTTATTTTCATTTTCTTACTTCTAGCATCTATCCAAAAAGCCCTCTCTTTTTTACTGGTGGCTGTTCGTTCATTGTTTTGGCAAGTTCCATAAGTAGATTCCTTTGTTCTGCCGATAGTTTCTTTGGCGTTTGTACTACAACTGTAAATACAAAGTCTCCTCTCCAGCTTCCATTTGGATTTTTGAATCCTTTACTTCTTATGGTAAATTTAGTTCCTGTTTGCGTTCCTTCTGGAATTTTATATTTTTCTTTAGTTCCATCTACTAGTGGAATCTCCAATTCTGCACCTAAAGTTGCTTGAGTGAAAGTTATTGGTATATCACATAGTACATGATCGCCTTTTCTAGAATAGATACTATGGCGCTTGATATGTACTACAATATATAAATCTCCTTGCGGACCACCATTTGTTCCTGATTCGCCTTGTCCTCTTAAAACAACTGTCTGTCCTTCATCAACTCCTTCTGGAATTTTTACAGTAATCTTAACATTCTTTCTTATTTTTCCTTTACCACGGCAGTCTGGGCATGGATCTTTTATAACTTTTCCTCTACCACCGCAACTACTGCAGGTTCTAGAGGTTTGCATTTGCCCTAAGAATGAAGAAATTGTTTGTGTAACTTGCCCTGTTCCATGGCATGTGCTACAAGTTTCTGGGCTTGTTCCTGGTTTGCATCCATTTCCATGGCAAGTAGTACATTCTTCATTTCTTGATAGATTTATCTCTTTTTGAACTCCTAGGAAAGATTCTTCAAATGTTATTTCAATATTTGTTTGAATGTTGGCTCCTTGTCTTGGTGCATTTGGATTACGTGTACTTCTTCCTCCAAAACCGCCTCCAAACATTGATGAAAAAATATCTCCAAAGCCGCCAAGGTCACCGAAATCAAAGCCATTAAATCCTCCTCCTGTGTAAGAGTAATAGCTTCCTCCTGGTCTTCCTGCCCCTCCAAAGCTTGATGGATCTGCAGTACCAAATTGATCATACATTTGGCGTTTCTGCTTATCAGATAGGACTTCGTATGCTTCAGTTACTTCTTTAAATTTCGCTTCCGCTTCTTTTTTATTATCCGGATTTGCATCTGGATGATATTTTTTAGCAAGTTTTCTATAGGCATGCTTTATTTCATCATCAGTTGCAGTTTTGCTTACACCTAAGACTTCATAATAGTCTCTTTTATTTTCCGCCATGTTTTCTTATCTCTTTTCTTTTATTTTTTATATTGTAAGACAAAGGGACAGAGCTTTTGTCTTCGAGAGCGAAGCTCTCTAAAGACAAAAACTCCGTCCATATTGTCTCACACACTATGCACGGGTCGCATAAAATGCAACCCTTACATATATATTTATTTATTATCTCCATTTTCTTCTTCTACCTTGTATTCTGTATCATATACATTGCCATTATTATTTGCACCTGTTTCTGCATTTGTATCAGTTCCTGCATTAGGGTTTGCATTTGCTCCATTGTTTCCTGCTTGCTGTGCATATAGTTTTTGTGATATGTCATAGAATACTGTTGTTAATTTTTCTGAAGCTTGTTTAATTGTCTCTAAATCGTTTCCTTCTAGTGCTTTCTTCGTTGCTTCTATTTCAGTTTCTACTTTAGCCTTTTCTTCTCCACTTATTTTGTCTCCTAAGTCATCTAATGTTTTCTGGCTGTTATATACTAGGCTTTCTGCATTATTGCGAACTTCAATTTCTTCTTTTTTCTTCTTGTCTTCGTTTGCATGTGCTTCGGCATCTTTAATAGCTTTTTCAATATCTTCATTTGATAGATTTGAAGAAGCTGTAATAGAAACTTGTTGACTATTTCCTGTTGCTGTATCTTTTGCAGATACGTGTACTATACCATTTGCATCTATGTCAAATGTTACTTCAATTTGTGGTACTCCTCTTGGTGCTGGTGGAATTCCTGATAATTGGAATCTTCCTAAAGTTTTATTGTATGCAGCCATTTCACGTTCACCTTGAAGCACATGTACTTCAACACTTGTTTGTCCATCTGCTGCAGTTGAGAATATTTGAGATTTCTTTGTTGGAATTGTTGTATTTCTTTCAATTAATTTTGTAAATACTCCACCATATGTTTCAATACCTAGTGATAGTGGTGTTACATCTAACAATACTAAGTCTTTAACATCTCCAGATAAAACGCCACCTTGAATAGCAGCACCAATTGCAACACATTCATCTGGGTTAATTCCCTTGTCTGGCTCTTTTCCTGTTAATCTCTTAACCATTTCTTGTACGCATGGAACTCTTGTAGATCCACCTACTAATAATATTTTGTGAAGCTTATCAGCTGTAATACCTGCGTCTTTTAAGGCTTGATTTACAGGTCCAGCAGTTGCTTCTACTAAATCATGAATTAATTCTTCGAATTTAGCTCTTGTTAATGTTACATCTAAGTGTTTTGGTCCTGTTGCGTCTGCTGTAATAAATGGTAAATTAATATTTGTTTGTTGCATTCCAGATAATTCTATTTTAGCTTTCTCTGCTGCTTCTTTTAATCTTTGCATTGCCATTTTATCTGTACTTAAATCAATACCATTTGATTTTTTAAATTCATCTACTAGGTAGTTCATAATCTTTTCATCAAAGTCATCTCCACCAAGTCTTGTGTTACCATTTGTAGATAAAACTTCAAATACACCATCACCAATATCTAGTATAGATACATCGAATGTTCCTCCACCTAAGTCATAAACCATGATTTTTTGGTCTTGGTCTTCTTTATCCATACCATAAGCAAGTGCTGCTGCTGTTGGCTCGTTTATAATTCTTAATACATCTAGGCCTGCAATTTTTCCAGCATCTTTTGTAGCTTGTCTTTGGCTATCGCTAAAGTAAGCTGGTACTGTAATAACAGCTTGTGTTACTTTTTGTCCTAAATAGTTTTCTGCATCTGCTTTTAATTTTTGAAGAATCATCGCTGAGATTTCTGGTGGTGTAAATTCATCCTCTTCAATTTTTATTTTTTTTGCAGTTCCCATTTCTCTTTTAATTGATATTACTGTGTGGTCTGGGTTTGTGACTGCTTGTCTTTTTGCGATTTGTCCTACTAATCTTTCTCCATTTTTTGAAAAAGCTACTACAGAAGGAGTTGTTCTATTTCCCTCTGCATTTGGTATAACAACTGGCTCTCCACCTTCCATAACTGAAACGCATGAGTTTGTTGTTCCTAAATCAATTCCTATAATTTTTGACATAAATTTGTCCTCCTTTTTTTATTTATATAATTTAAAAATAATAACAATTATCTAGTTTGCTACAACTACCATTGAATGTCTAATAACTTTATTGCCTATTTTGTAGCCCTTCCTGTATACTTCTTTTATTTCTTTTTCACCTAAAGATTCGTCTACAACTGAACTTACTGCTTCGTGCAACTCTGGGTCAAATGTTGATCCAACTCCTTCTATTTCTTTTACATTGTTTGCAGTTAAAACATCTTTAAACTGCTTTAATACAAGTTCTACTCCTTGTTTATAATTTTCATCTGCTGTTTCGGTATTAGCTGCATTTTCAAGATTGTCTAAAACTGGCAAAAGTGAATTTACTATGTCCCCTAAAATTGAGCCATATAAAAATTCTCTTTCTTTGCTGCTCCTTTTTTTGTAGTTTTCAAATTCAGCCATTAATCTTTTTAGTCTATCATCTTTTTCTTCTAGTTCTTGCTTTAATTTAATAATTTCATCTACCTTGTTATTCAATTCTTTCTTTTCATCTTTTACATCTGCCTGTTCATTTTTAACCTCTTGCTGGTTTATTTCTGGTTCTTGCTTTTTCTCTTCCATGATTTCCTCCTTGTTTAATTATTCACTATTCATCATTCATTATTCACTAGGGCGTAATCCCTACATTAAAACATTCCATTGCCTAATTGTTCGTTTAATTTTTTGCTAATATATTTCATTACTGAAATTACCTTTGAATAATCCATTCTTGTTGGTCCAATGATTCCTATTGTACCTAGGTCTTTATTTCCAAGTGTATGTTTAAATGTTACTATACTAAAGTCCTTTAATTCTGAATGTTCGTTTTCATCTCCAATATAAACATTTATATCCTCTGCCATACCAGAATTTAATATATCTAACACTACTTCTTTTTCATCTAGTACATTTAGGAAGTTTCTAGCTACATCCATTTTCTTAAACTCTGGGAAATCAAATACCTTGTTTGCTCCTTCTAAATATAGATTTGTATTTTCTACTATTGCTCGATTTATTTGTTCTATAATAGGTTTTATAACCTTTACTTCCCCTTTCATCTCATTCATCATGTATTGTTCGAAAGGCTCATCTATTTTATCTAAAGGCATTCCTCGAAGTTTATTATTAAATAGAAAACTTAAATTATCTACTTGGCTTTGCGTAATATCCTCATCAAATTTTATAATTGTTTCTTTTATTGCTCCTGCATCTGTAAGTATAACTGCCATTAAAACTCTGCTTCCAAGTAATACGAACTTAATGTCTACAATATTATGTCTGTCTGCTCTTGGCCCTACTGCTAAAGTTGTATAATGAGTAATTTCAGATAGAGTATTTGTAGCAATTTTAGTCAAGTCTTCAATTTCATTTACTTTTGTCTCTAGCTTAGATTTAATATACTGAATTTCCTCTAAACTAATGTCGTCATCTTTTAAGAGTTCATCTACATAAAAACGATATCCTTTAGCAGATGGAATTCTTCCCGCTGATGTGTGTGGTTTATCTAAATATCCAATATGCTCAAGCTCTGCCATGTCGTTTCTAATTGTTGCACTACTACATTCTAAACCATAATTTTGTAGAATGGAGCCTGAGCTAACTGGCTCTGCTGTGTTAATATATTCTTCAACAATAGCTTGCAATATGCGTTTTTTTCGATTGTCTAGCACTCTTGTCACCTCTTTGTTAGCACTTAATTGTTTTGACTGCTAACGCAATATATATTATAACCATTTAGCACATTTGTCAATACCCTTTTTGTAAATTTTTTGTGATTTTATTTAACTGAAAAAAATGATTTTGGGGACGTGTCTAAAATTCACCTTCGTGATTATTAGACACGTCCCCAAAATCATTTTTTCCTTAAATACCATATTTTTGTCTGAATTTATCTGCTCTACCGCCTGTTGTGTTTTGTTTTAAGTTTCCTGTCCAATATGGGTGGCATTTTGAGCAAACATCTACTTTTATTTCAGATTTTGTTGAGTTAGTTTCAAATTCATTTCCACATGCACATATAACTTTGCATGGTCCGTAATTTGGATGTATTCCTTCTTTCATTGTAAGTTTCACCTCTTCTTTTTAGATTAAATAAACATATCTATACTATATTAACATACTTTTTCAAAAATAGCAAGAAAAAAGCTTAATTTTTCTTATCTTGTTTTTCTTCTTCTCTAAAAGATTCTGCAACGCTACTTAATTCTGCTTGCAAAGAAATCTTTGTTACTATTTTTATTGTTATATTAAATAAGCATGCTACAATCAAAATAAATATTCCAAGCTTTTGCCAAATTTTTGCTATCATATTTATACTTCCTCTCAATTCTTCTTATATAATTATACTATATTTACAGCATTTGTCAACTGTTTTTTCTTTACCCTCTGCAAAGTGTAAACCAGTGGCTTAAAACATTAGTTATCATATTCCATGTACCTTGCTTTTCTACCTTGTTTTTAGAAATTATATTTATCTTTGCAATTTCTTTATTATTTAATGTAAATGACACTTCTCCTAGTTTCTGCCCCTTCTCTATTGGTGCAACTAAATTTTCTTGTATTGATATGTTTTGTTTTACATTTTTTTCTTGCCCTTTTTCAATTATACATCCTGCATTCTTTTCTAGGACCAAATCAACTGTAGTTTGTATTCCTTTTTTTACTGGAAGTGTATCTACCTTATCACCTTTTTTTCCAAACTCTTTATACTGATATGTACTAAATCCATAGTCTAATAATTTTTTAGCTTCTGAAAATCTAATAGCAGTTGTAGGAGCTCTCATAATTACTGCAATTAGTGAAAGTCCTTCTCTAGTCGCGGTTGCAGATAAATTGTATAATGCCAAACTTGTTGAACCAGTTTTAAGGCCGGTTGCCCCAGAATAGTTTCTTATTAGTTTATTTGTACTTACTAATTCAGATTTTCCATCTCTTAGGCTATCCATCCATATGGTAGTATATTTTATAACATTCGGATGCTTTGTCATAAGCTCCCTAGACATAAGTGCTATATCATAGCATGAAGTAATATGCCCGTCTTCATCAATTCCATGTGAATTTTTAAAAGTAGTATCCTTCATTCCAAGTTTTTTTGCTTTTTCATTCATTTGTTTTACAAAAGCTTCTTCGGAACCTGCTAAATGTTCCGCCATAGCTACTGTGCAGTCGTTTGCCGAGACCACGCATATGGCTTTTAGCATTTCATCTACTGTCAGTTCTTCAGTAGTGTCTAGCCATATTTGTGATCCTCCCATACTTGCTGCATTTTCGCTACATGTTACTTTATCTGTATATTTTATTTTTCCTGAATCAATAGCCTCCATTATTAAAAGGATAGTCATAATTTTGGTAACAGATGCTGGTCTAAGCTTTTTGTGCATATTGTAATTATATAATACTTTACCAGTATTCTGTTCAATTAATACTGCTGCTTCAGATTCTAACTTCAGTGAATTAGAATCTACCATTTGCGAACTCGTGGCAACAGCTTCCTCAGTTATATCAGACCATACGTAAGTTGCATCAAATGCAAAGCACGCATTAGTGTGCAATAGAATAACTAATATACAACACAGAAAGGCTAAAATCTTTTTCTTATACATATGTCATACCTCCATGTTTCATATATATTGTTATTTTTGCATTTTTAGAATACTAAACTCGCATGATTCTAATTATAACTTCATCTTCTGTTGCTGTTGCAAGTATTTTAATAGAATATGTGTTATTATTCTTAAATCTAAAATCCACACTACCATAAGCAACTGCAGCATCTAGCCCTTCTGGGACATATGGTACATCGTTACTGTGCTCGTGCCTTTCTATTATTTCGATTCCTGGAATATCTTTTACTGCGTTATAAAGTGTACTACTTACTTGGCATTTTCCTCCTCCATATTCTTGGTAAATATCTCCATCTGCATCAAATGTGTCTGCTTTTTTATATCCGTTTTCTGGTTTAGCAGGCCCGTAGTGTATCACAAAAGGAAAATGTCTCACCTGAAGCAACAATCGTATTGTTTAACTGACTACACGCTAGCTTTACATTGTTTTGTCTTTCATCGGTTTTTGTTAAAATGGTAGTTTTATAAACAAATAATTCCTGTACTGTGTTCGAATTTTCTTTTGAACTGTAATTAGTTATATTGTTAACTTCGTATATTGTTCTTTCAGATGAATAGTTAGATGTTTCATTCTTACTACTACAGCCTGTAAGTAATAGCAAACAAGCCAAAAAAATTATGGTAGTTTTCATTATATAATTTCCTCCAAAATATTTCTAAATTATTTTTTACACTATAAAAAAAAATATACAAAAAAGCTTTTCTTTCCTTGAAAAAAAATTATTTTTTTTGTATAATTTTTGTTATGAAAACTTTAATTGTTGATAAAAAATTTGATAATAAGAAACTAAGTTCGTTTTTTATGAATTGTTTTGAGTATGTTCCTATTTCTGTATTTTACAAACTTCTTCGTAAAAAAGACATTAGAATAAATGGCAAACGTGTTCATGAAGATATTTTACTGCATACAGGAGATGAAGTTGTAGTTTTTATTCAGGATAAGCCTAATATACCAATTGTTTATGAAGATGATAATATTTTAATTATAAACAAGCCTACTGGAATTGAAGTAACTGTTTTAGATGATTTTCTGAAAAAAACATATTCATATGTTGAGCCTTGTCATAGATTAGATAGAAACACTCAGGGGCTTATAGTTTTTGCAAAAAATTCAGAAAGCCTGAATATAATATTAGATTGTTTTAAAAAACATGAGATTGTTAAGCATTATGCTTGTATTGTTTTAGGCTCTATGCCTAAAACAATAGATACGCTTAATAGCTATCTTTTTAAGGATTCAAAAAAGAGTACCGTATATATTTCAGATGTTCCCCAAAAAGGTTATTTAAACATTACTACTTGTTATAAAGTTTTAAAATATAGTATGGAAAAGGATTTGTCTTTGCTTGATATTGAACTAAAAACTGGTAGAACTCATCAAATTCGTGCTCATCTAGCACATATTGGTCATCCTATTTTGGGGGATGGAAAATATGGTATTAATGCTATTAATAAAAAGTTTAAACTAAAAGCTCAAGCTTTGTGTGCCTATAATTTGAAATTTAAACTTTCTGAAAAAAATCTGCTTAATTATTTAAATGATATGGAATTTAAAATTGACTTTCCTGATTATTTTAATTTGCTCTAAATAAAGAATAAAAGTGGCTTCGCCACTTTATGGAGAACGCGCTTTGCTTGTTCTCCGCTACAACGTTTGCAATATAATTCGTAGCGGAGCTACTTAGGTGCTCCATAAAAGGTGCGATTTTTCCTATACTAGAATAACAGATAAGCCACGGGGACACTCCTCGCAAGATGTGCCCCCGTGGCTTACTTTTGTTTAAATTTCGAATACAGTTTCTCGTCTTCCACCATTGTGGAATACCCAAATACGGTTTTCCCAGATTTCCATGCGAATGCCGAAAGGAGCCTTGTCAAGCGGAATTCCACATTCCACAAGAATTTTCTGAAGTAAGCTTTCCGCTTTTGGCTCAGTAGAAAGTTTGCAATGTCCATATTCAATGATTACATATTCAACTTCTTCTCTAAGCCTACGCGCAAAATCGTACTTTGCCTTCCGACTAACACCTTCAAGTCTGTTTGCCCACCAGTAGGATGCCGACTTACTGTAATTCATTTTCCCTCCTTAATTTAGGAAGAAACCTAAAGCTAGTGCACTTGTTTAATTCGTTGCACTGACGAATGATTAATTAATTATACCACTATTTAAAAAACTCGTCAAATTCTTCTGCTGAAATAATTTCTTTTTCAAGAAGTGCACCTGCTACACTATGTAGCTTATCCATATGCGCTAAAATTATTTCTTGTGCCTCCTTGTATGCATTATCTATTAAGTTTTTAACCTCTGCCCCTATTGCAGCATCTATGTTCTCTCCATATATTCTTTGCTCATATGCATCTTTAGGTTTTAATGTAATCGGTCCAATTACATCACTCATTCCATAATATGTTACCATATCTGTTGCAATTTCTGTTGCTACTTCTATATCATTACTTGCTCCTGTTGATATATCATTTAAAGCAATCTTTTCAGCAGCACGTCCTCCAAGCAATGCTACCAGCTTTTCCTTCATTTCAGTTTTTGAAATATAATATTTGTCTTCGTTTGTTTTATACATTGTATATCCACCAGCAACACCTCTTGGTATGATTGAAACTTCTTTTACATCCTGTTGTGTTGGTAAGAACTTACTTACTATTGCATGTCCAGCTTCATGATATGCTGTTAATTTCTTGTCTTTATCTGATATTACTCTGCTATGCTTTTCAAGACCTACAGTTACTTTCTTTACAGCATCATCTAAATCCTGTTTTGTAATAGCTTCGTGTCCTTTTATTGTAGCAATTATTGCAGCCTCGTTTAATATATTTGCAAGTTCAGCACCAGTAAAACCTGCAGTGTCTCCTGCAATGTCTTTTAAATCAATATCATCTGCAAATTTCTTATCTTTTGCGTGTGTCTCTAAAATCGCTTTTCTTCCATTTAAATCCGGAGCTGCAATTGTAATTTGTCTATCAAATCTTCCTGGCCTTAGAAGTGCCTTGTCAAGCATTTCTGGTCTGTTGGTTGCGGCTAAGACTATAACTGTTTCATTACTTTCAAAGCCATCCATTTCAACTAATAGCTGGTTTAAAGTTTGATTATTTTCAGATTCTCCACCACTATTACTTGTTCTTCTAGAACCTATAGCATCTATTTCATCTATGAAAACTATACAAGGAGATATTTTCTTTGCCTTTTCAAATAATTTTCTAACTCTTGATGCTCCAAGTCCTGCAAACATTTCAATAAATTCCGAACCACTCATACTTATAAATGGAACTCCCGCTTCTCCAGCTATAGCTTTAGCAATAAGGGTCTTACCTGTACCTGGCTTTCCATATAACAAAATTCCTCTTGGAATTTTTGCACCCATTTTTATAAATTTTTCAGGCTTTTTCAAAAAGTCTACAACCTCTATGAGTTCAGCCTTTTCTTCGTCTAACCCAGCTACATCTTTAAATGTAACACCTGTATTTAAGTTTTCATCTCCACCGTAAACTTTTCCTTTATCTCCTAATCCTTGCATTTTAAACACTAAAATAAATAATGCTACAATCATAAATGTAGGGATAAGTGAGAAAAGCGTATCAAAAATTTTTAAAACAACACTTCCTGGTTTCTGTACTAGCTCTATGTCGTTGCCATTTAATTTTTCTTCTTGAATTAGTTCAACAAAAGCTTGGGTACTTGGTACAATAGACGTTTTTTCTTCTCCCTCTTCCATTCCTTTTAATGTTACCTTTACAGATGTGCTTCCAACTGTCATCTCTATTTTTTCTACTTCCTTATTTGCGACTTTTTCTATAAGATCTGTATATGCTAAAGTTTTATCATCTTCTTTGCTATTTGATTGTATTATAAATATAGCAGCTACTGTAGCTACAACAAATATTGCCACAGTAATTAATATTCCATAATATAGCTTGTCTTTATTTGGTTTGTCTTTCATGAGTTCCTCCTTAAAAATTATTATACTCTCCTAGTGGTTCTTGTATCGCCCTCACATTCATCATTCATAGTTATTGCCATTGAACCTTCCGGTGAATCTCCCTTATTCTTTTTATGTTTTTCTTCATTATCTTTTTTCTTTTTTTCTTCCTCTTTTTCTTTTCTCTTTTGTTCTTCTTTTTGTCTTTCTTCTTCCTGTTCTCTTTCTAATTCCTCTCGAACTTTCTGTTGTTCTTCTTCAAGTTTTGTAAGTTCTATTTCCTGCTTTATCATTTCAGATTTTATCATTAATATTGCAGTAACCAAATAAATATAAGCAACTGCATTATACATAATTTCAAAATACTTTATTTCAAAGCCTGTAAAACTGTTTACCAAAATATATATTGCTTTTAATAAAACAGGTAGTGTTAATGCATATACAGATATGTTTATTATTGCAGAATGTCTAAGTAGTACCTTTGCGATTCTTGAAGTAATGAAACCAAGAACAGAAAGCATTAAAATATCTAGTGCAATCATAACAAAATATATTGCAAAAAGATATATAGTTGAAATACTGTAAAATATAGCATAAAGTTGTCCCTTTGGTACTTGTTCTATATATTTTATGGTCTCTGTGGTCAAATATCCTTTAAGTTCTGGTATAGTAGAAAAGTCCGTGGTTGCAAACTTGTATGTAATGCCAATTGCTGTTAATAATGAAAAAATTATAATAATTTTTATGAAATATGCAAATGTTACTTTTGCTTTTTCTATTGCAAAAAAATCGTAATTCTCTAAATTAAATATTGCCCATTTAGCTCTAGTAAAAAATGGTATCTTTTTTAAATTATTTTCCTCCATTTACCTATACTCCCTTCTTACAGAGCTTTGAATGAATATTGGATTTACATTCATAACAACTTTGCTTCCTATTTTAGCATTTACATCTGTTACATCAATTGCTGTATGGCACATTCCAATTTGCCCGAGGACTTTGCATGCTGCATTATCTACTTCTACTGTAATTTTTCCTTTTTTAGTCAAATTTATTAATGCAGTTTTTACTTCTCTTAATCTGTCTACAACTCTAAACATATCATTTGAGGCAGACATACTAAAACCATCCCCATAACCTACTGGAACAATTGCTACTTTAGTTTCTCTTTTTGTTTTTTCCGTGCATGAATAACCTATATTATACCCTTTTGGTAAGGTTTTTATTTCTGTTATTTTTGTTTCTAATTTGGCAATTTTCTTTAAACCTAGATTATTTTCCACAAGGATTCTTCCTAAAAAGGCAGATCCGATTCTTGCCGCATTTAGATGCATATATGGATATTTTAAGAAAGCTGAGGAATTACATATATGTAGCATTCCTGCATCTATGCCATTTGTTTTAAGCATCTCTGTAACTTTGATAAATCTATCAAATTGCAATTTTGTATATTTATCATTTTTTGCATAACTCTGAGAAAAATGCGAAAAAGTTCCTTCTATTTTTAGATTTGGATAGTTTTTATATGCATCTAAAATCTCTTTTTCATGGTTGTATACAAAGCCATATCTGCCAAAACCTGTATCAATTTTTATGTGAACTCTTGCATTTAATTCATTTGCAATTTCTGCTGCAGTCTTTGAGCCAACCGTTAAAATAATTCCATTGTCTACAAGCTCTTTTACTTCTTCTGCATCACATACCGAAGAAAGAAGCAGTATATTCGCTTCTAGGTTTGTTTTTTTTAGTTCTAATGCTTCTTCTACTGTAGAAACAGCCAAATTTTTTATTCCCTGCTCTACTAATATTTTAGAAAATTCTATTAAACCCAAACCATATCCATTTGCCTTAACTACAGCAATTATTTCATAGTTTTCTTTGCCTGCTTCTTTTATTTTCTTTATATTATGAATTAAATCTTCTTTTTCTATTATAAGTGCTTTCAAAATATTCTCCTTTAATTATTGGTTTTTAGCTCTTCTATCTGAAAGTACGATATCTTTATAAATTTTTTCTGATATTTTATACAGTTTATACACAAATGGTTTAAACGGTATATAAAGCTCTCCTATAAATTCAGTAAATTCTGCTCCAAATCCTTTTTTAAATCGGTATAGTCCATATTGTGGATGAGATTCATCTACCACACCAGATACTCCACGGAAATCATACATATCATGTCCATCACTAATTGCAGATTTTATTCCTTCCCATTGCAATAGATAATTTGGCATTAAATTTCTATGAGAGTTACTACTTGCTCCATATAAATACCATGTTTTATTGCCATACATAATAAGTATAATACCTGCAATAGCTTGTCCATCATGATATGCCATAAGAAGTTTCATATGATTTGGTGCTAAATGGTCAAACATTGTTTCAAAATATGAAAGTGGCCTTATTACAAACCCATCTCTTGCGCCAGTTTCTATCATTATCTTGTGAAACTGCTTTAAATCATCTCTATTTCCTACTTTTATTTCTACGCCTTTTTTACTTGCGAGTCTTATATTATATCTTGTTTTTGAATGAAAATTTTCAAATATTTGCTCTTCTGTTCTTCCTTTAAGGTCTAACCTAAATACATACCTTGGTTGAATTTCATCTGCAAAGTTTTTTGCATCATCTTTTATTTTAAAACCAGCCTCTTCAGCTATTTTTCTAAATTCTTTGTCATCACTTTTTATATCAGGCTCTATTTTTAGGACAAATGCTTTTTCTTTTTTTGCAAGTTCTCGTAAGCCTTTTGTTAAATCTGATATAACTTGTTTATTATGGATATCGCAAACTGGGCCTCTAGATGAATACATTAGGTTTCCGAAAATTGGTATTTTTCTAATAAGCACACTTATAGACCCAATAATTTTACCAGTTTCATCTGTTGAAAGTACAACCTCATTTCTCCAGCTTTCTTTTACCTTGCCCCATTCTAAAGACTGCTGAAAGTTACATCTTTCGTGAGTGTTTAAAAATTCTTCATATTCTTTTCTTTTTTCACTTGTTAAAAATTCCATAATTTCTCCTTTATTCAGTATTAGTCTTGTCTGTTGCAGCACTTGGAGTTGGCGAGTTTGTATTTTTTGGCGGTGGTGTTGATGCAGTTGGTGTTGTAATCTTATTTGTTGTGCTGTTTGTAGTATCATTTGTTGTTGTATTTATTATAGTATTCGATACTGTATTTGTATTAATATTATTTGTAGTTGTATTATTGCTTACCGTATTGTTTTTACCAGGTGATACTTTTGGTGTTGGTGTTGCTTTTGGTTTTGGTGTTGGTGTTGGTGTTGGCTTTAAGTGTACTTTGCATTTTTGCACTGGTGCCATTAGTTTTGAGTCTTCTGCTTTCCACCATTCATCCGAATTAGCATTTTGTCTTGTTATAAATACAAGCTCTTTTGCATCAGGGCAATACTCGTTTGCAATAACATATGTTCCGCCTTCTACTTGATGCGCTAACATTTTTACATGGCAGTTACATCTTTTTGTTGGTGTTGTGCCTTTAACATATACTTCTGTATATACTTGGCTTCCTCTCTGGTCTTGTTCACATAGTTCAGTTGCCAAAAGTCCAGAGCATTTGCATATTGTAGCATATGTAATATTGGCTGGTTTTTCAAACCTTGCACTTGGTAATCCATCATGAGCTCTTTGCATTGTTCTAGCCCAAATTTGTCCTGCAGGGTTTTGCCAATATCCAACTACACTTTCATTTTGTCTATATCCAAACCAAGTTGCAGCTGTAAAATATGGTGTGAAACCACAAAGCCATCTATCATAGTCATCACTAGTTGTTCCAGTTTTTGCTCCTACATCCATACCAGAAATACTACACATTGTTGCTGTACCTGCTATTACTGGCTGTGTTAGTATATTTTTTACTATATATGCATTTTCTTCTGACAATACTCTTCTCTTTTCTTGTTTAGGCTCAAGAATTATCTTTCCATTTGAATCTTCAACTTTTGTATAGAAGGTAGGAGAAATGTATTCTCCATCATTTGCAATAGCTGCATATGCTCCTGCTACTTGAAGTGGAGTTATTCCTTTTGTTAAGCCACCTAAGGCTAGCTGTGCTAATCCTAAATCATTATACTCGCTATCAGCATCCTCTACTAGTGATGTAACTCCGCAACTCTTTAAATACTCAATTGATTTATCAATTCCCATTTCATTTAAAATTAGACATGGTACGATATTATGAGATACTTGAATTTGATATCTCACAGTAGTAAGTCCTGGATATGTGTAGTCATAATTTACTGGCCATCCGTAGCTGTAGTTTCCAATTTTCGTAGGCACATCATCATATACTGAACCTGCTGTAATTATACCATTTTGTACAGCTGGTGCAATTACTGAGATTGGCTTCATTGCAGATCCCGTCTGTCTTGGTTGCATTGTTGCAAAATTAAATCCTCTTGATACGGTTTTTTCTCCAGTTCCTCCAACTGTAGCTGCTACTTGGCCGGTTTTGTGGTCTATTATTACCATTGCAGCCTGTGTAACATCACCTTCAACATTTTCAGATTCTTTTTGAAAAATTGGATCTGAAACTACATCTTCCAGTATTCCTTGTACCCAACTATTTTGAGTAGTATATATTCTAAGTCCGCCACCATAAAGATATTGTTTAACACGTGTCTCTGACCAATCAGGATTTTCTTCTGATAGCTGTGCTAATATTTGGTCTATTGCTGCATCTGTGTGGTACGAATATACATTTGGGATTGCCCCACCTTTTTTAAATTCAAGCCCTGCATCCACCGCTGCAATAGCTGCATTGTATTCTTCTTGTGTCTTAATTTTTCCAAGTTCATTCATTTTTGCCAAAACAGTTTTTGTCCTATTTTTTACGATTGTAATATCGCTTTCTTCTTCACTAAATGGGTCATAGTAATTTGGTGAATTATTTATACCTGCTAAATATGCACACTCTGCTAGGCTGAGCTCACTAGCACTTTTGCTGAAATAATATTGTGAACCCATTTCAACGCCATAAGACTGACCACCTAAAAAGATTAAGTTTAAATATAATTCTAGTATCTGCTCTTTTGAAAAAGTTTTCTCTAAATTGACAGCTCTTGCCATTTCTTTTATTTTTCTTGTTGCTTCTCTTTCATCTTCTTTAGTCAAGTTCTTTACTAGCTGTTGTGTTATTGTACTTCCACCATAATCTGATGAACCTATACCAATTTTACTTAAAGCAAATTTTACCGTTGCCGCAAGTGTTCTTTTTATATCAACACCTTGGTGCTCGAAAAATCTTTCATCTTCTATTGAAACAAATGCAGTAGGTAAGTATTCTGCCATATCTCCATAGTCTATCCATTTTCTGCTTTCGTCACCATTAAGAGTGGCTATTAATTTTCCATCTCTATCATATATTTCTGTATTAAGGTGACTTACTTTCAAATCATCTTCTGCTAGTTTAAAGTCATCCCCAAACCAGCCTGAAACTATTCCGGCAACGATTCCTGCTCCTATTAAAAGCATAAGAACCATAAGTATTAAGACTATTTTTATAAATATTCTTAACTTACGATGTTTCTTTTTAGCTTTTCTTTCTTTTTTGCTCATTTTTTTACTATTGTATTTCTTCGTTTTTTCTAAGTTACTTTCATTTGCAATAACTTGATTCTTCTTTTTTTTCATTTTTTAGATTACACTAACTTTTTGTTAGTGTTTCCTCCTTTAAAATTTTGTCGTATATATTATATTACATTTTTATGAAAATAGGAAGTATTTTATCAAAAAAATATAAAGACTTGCCTTTTAATCTATCCTGTGCTAGAATATTTTTAATTATTTAAATTATGTATGGAGGAATAAAAATAATGGCAAATGTATTTGATATTTTAGAAGGACGTGGATTTATAGAGCAACTTACGGATGAGCAAGAAGTACGTGCAATGTTTGATAAAGGAAGTATTCCATTTTATATAGGCTTTGATCCGACCGCGGATAGCCTTCATGTTGGTCACTTTGTATCCATGATGGTTGCATCACACATGCAAAAATGCGGTCATAAACCAATTATATTAATTGGTGGTGGTACAGCAAGTATTGGTGACCCATCTCGGAAAAACTGACATGAGAAAAATGATGACTCGTGAAGTAATTGACCACAATGTTGCATGCTTCAAGGTTCAACTTTCTAAATTTTTAAGTTTTGAAGGTGAAAATGCAGCTATTATAGTTAATAACGCAGATTGGCTTTGTAATTTGAATTACATTGATTTTATGAGAGATATTGGAAGTAAATTTTCTGTTAACCGTATGCTCGCTGCAGATTGCTATAAATCAAGATTAGAAACTGGATTAACGTTTTTAGAAATGGGATATATGCTTCTTCAATCTTACGACTTCTTATATTTGTATAATAACTATGGATGCAAACTTGAAATGGGTGGAAACGACCAATGGTCAAATATAATAGGTGGAGTTGAACTAGTTAGAAAAATTGGTCACTCAGATGCTTATGGTTTAACCTTCCGTCTTTTAACTACAAAAGAAGGAAAGAAAATGGGCAAAACAGAAAAAGGTGCATTATGGTTAGACCCAAATAAAACATCTCCATACGAATTTTATCAATATTGGAGAAATATTGCAGATGCAGATGTTAAGACAGTTCTTAGTCTTCTTACATTCTTGCCAATGGATGAAGTAAACAGATTGTCTTCATTAAAGGATGAACAAATAAATGAAGCAAAAAAGGTTGCAGCATTTGAAATAACTAAGTTAATCCATGGTGAAGCAGAAGCAAAAAAAGCCGAAGAAGCAGCCTCTGCCCTATTTGGCGGAAATGGTGGAAATATAGACAATATGCCATCAGAAAAAATTGAAAGCACAAACATTTCAATAGTTGATGCAGTAGTAACTGCAAAACTTGCACCTTCAAAAGGTCAAGCAAAAACCTTAATTTCACAAGGTGCTATTTCATTAAATGATGTAAAAATCGAAGATATTGGATTTATTCTTTCTGAAAAAGATTTCGCGGATGGATATGCGATAATTAGAAAAGGTAAAAAGAACTATTGCAAATTAGAAAAATGATATTATAAATAATCGGGCGGGCACAAGACCCGCCCCTACAAATTTTTGATACAAATTGTAGGGGCAGGTCTTGTGCCTGCCCGTTGTATTTTGTCTTTTTCTTATGCCGTCTGATTGGTTTTCTTAGGGACAACTTTTTTCTTTGAAATGTTGTCTTTTATTTCCCTATTTTCATCTATTATTAATTTTGGCTCTGCTTTGTTTTCTACCGTTTCTTTTGTTATAATGCAAGTTTCTATTTTAGGATTTGATGGTATTTCAAACATAATGTCTCTCATTACTTCCTCAATGATAGAGCGTAGCCCTCTTGCTCCTGTATTTCTTTCTATTGCCTTATCTACAATTAATTGTAATGCTTCTGGTTCAAATTCTAGATTTACATTATCTAGCTTAAATAACTTCTTGTATTGCTTTACTAATGCGTTCTTTGGCTCTGTTACTATTTTTATTAAAGCTTCTCTATCTAGTTCACGGAGTGTAGCAATTATTGGTAGTCTTCCTACAAACTCCGGAATTAGTCCGAATTTTAGTAAATCCTGTGGAAGCAACTCCTCAAATACCTTGTATTTGTCTAATTCCTTTTTACTTTCAATATGTGCACCAAACCCAATTGATTTTTGCCCAATTCTATCTTTTATTATTTTTTCTAATCCTTCAAACGCACCACCGCAGATAAATAATATGTTTTCAGTATTGATTTGAATAAACTCCTGATGTGGGTGTTTTCTTCCACCTTGTGGTGGCACTGAGGCTACTGTTCCTTCTACTATTTTTAGAAGTGCTTGTTGAACTCCTTCTCCAGATACATCTCTTGTAATAGAAGGGTTTTCAGATTTTCTTGAAATCTTATCTATTTCATCTATATATATAATTCCACGTTCTGCTTTTGCAACATCATAATCTGCGGCTTGAATTAATTTAAGTAAAATATTTTCTACATCTTCTCCTACATAACCTGCCTCTGTTAATGTTGTTGCATCTGCTATTGCAAATGGTACGTCTAATATTTTAGCAAGTGTTCTTGCTAAATATGTTTTTCCACATCCAGTAGGTCCAAGCAGTAGTACATTACTTTTTTGTATTTCAACGTCTTTATCTTTTTTACTATCTTCTGCATTAATTCTTTTATAATGATTATATACAGCTACAGCTAACGTTTTCTTTGCATCATCTTGGCCTATTATATACTCATCTAAAACTGCTTTAATTTCTTTTGGATTTGGAATATGCTCATCTTGAATATTATATTCCGTCTCATCTTCTAAAAATTCGTCATCTATTATTCTATTGCATACATCAATACATTCATCACATATAAATACATTAGGTCCTGCAATTATTTTCTTTACACTCTCTTGTGGTTTTCCACAAAAAGAGCATCTTATATTTTTTTCTTTTTCACCTTTTGGCATTCTTTTCACCTCTTTAAAATGTTTTTACTATACAATTACAAACAGCCTTCCACATATTTATAATGCAGAAGGCTTATAGATGTTTATGGGTGTTTATCTAGTATTCCGTCTATTAAACCATATTCTAGTGCTTGCTGTGCTGTCATAAAATTATCTCTTTCTGTATCTTGATTAACCTTTTCTAAGCTCTGGCCTGTTCTTTCGCTTAAAATTCTATTTAATTTTTCCCTTGTTTTTACCATATGGTCGGCATGAATTTTTATCTCTGTTGCTTGACCTGCAAGCCCTCCAGAAATAAGTGGTTGATGTATCATTATTTCTGCATTTGGTGTAGCAAAACGTTTGCCTTTTGTACCAGATGCTAGCAAAACTGCTCCCATACTTGCTGCCATTCCTACACATATAGTAGAAACAGGGCATTTTACGTAGTTCATTGTATCAAATATTGCCATTCCATCTGTGATTGATCCACCTGGGCTATTTATATAAAAATATATTTCTTTATCTGGATCTTCAGACTCTAAAAATAGCATTTGTGCGACTACTAAACTTGCAGTTGCTTGGTTTACATCTTCACTTAAAAATATTATTCTATCTTTTAATAATCTTGAGAAAATGTCGTATGACCTTTCTCCTCTGCTTGTTTGTTCAAGTACAACTGGAACTAAACTATTATTTATCATGTGTTTTCCTCCTTAAAATTATTTGTAAACAAATTTAATAAAATAATTTGAAAATGCGAATGGAACGAATTGAAGCTAGACATTGTTATTAGATTTGAGTAGGGAATCTCACAGTTCCGTCTGTGAGGGCGCTGCGAAAAGATAATTACAATGTCTGCGACAATTCTAGTGACCGAGCATTTGAATATTATTTTATTAAATTTGTTTAATGTTTATTTTATTTTAGCATTTTCTACTAAGAAATCAATAGCTTTTTCTGTTTTCAAACTTTCTTTTAAATAGTCTTTTAACTGTGCATTGTCAAGTAGTTCCTCTTCTTTTCTATTATAATTTTTAGCCATTTCTTTTAATTTTTCTGTTATTTCTTCATCACTTGGCTCAATTTTTTCTGCTTTAATAACTGCTTCTAAAACTAATCTTGCTTTTACTGCTTCTTTAGCTGGCTCTTCATTTTCTTTTCTGAAATCTTCCATAGTTTTACCCATCATTTTTAGGTAATCTTCTAATTTAATTCCTTGATATTGTAGTCTTTGCTCAATGTCTTTTGCCATGTTATCTATTTCTGTATCTATCATTCCTGATGGAATATCTATATTTGTAGCATCAGCTAAAGCTTTTATAACAGCATCTTCAGTTTCATGCTTTGCTCTGTGTTCATTTTCATGTTCTAATTTTTTCTTAATATCTTCTTTTAATTCTTTAAGTGTATCGAACTCGCTTACATCTTTAGCAAATTCATCGTCTAGTTTTGGTAATTCTTTTTTCTTTATATTATGTAGTTTTACTTTAAATACAGCTGGTTTTCCTGCTAATTCTTTTGAGAAATAGTCTTTTGGAAATGTTACATTTATGTCTTTTTCTTCATCAATTTTCATTCCAATTACTTGGTCTTCAAAACCTTCAATAAATGTATGGCTTCCAATTGTAAGCTCGTGTCCTTCAGCTTTTCCTCCATCAAATGGAACTCCATCTACAAATCCTTCAAAATCTATTGTTGCAATATCTCCATCTTCTACTGCTCTATCTTCAATAGTTATAAGTCTGCTATTCTTTTCTTGCATATGTCCTAGTTCATGCTCTATGTCTCCATCAGATACATTATACTCTATTTTTTTAATTTCTATACCTTTATATTTTCCAAGTTTAACTTCTGGTTTTGTTTGAACTACTGCTGTAAATATTAAGTCTTTGCCTTTTTCCATTTGCTTAATATCAATATCAGGCTTGCTTACTGCTTCAATATTGTTATTTTTTAATTCCTCATCAAAAATTGGTGGTATTACTTCATTAAATGCATCTTCATAAAAAACTTCTACTCCATAAAATTTTTCTACTATAGGCATAGGTGCCTTTCCCTTTCTAAAACCTGGTATATTGAAGTATTTTTTATTTTTTTCATATACAGTTTTAATTCCGTCTTCAAACTTCTTTGCCTCAACTGTAAATTCTAATTTTACCTCATTTTTGTTTTCTGTCTTTTCTACTTTCATACTCATTTTAAATTCATTCCTTCCAAAATTTTTATTTTCTATAAAATAGCCTTTATAATATATCACAAAGTTTCACCACTTGCAAGTGTTTTATGTTAATTTTATCAATTTAAACCCCGTATAGTCACAACTTACCAGCTTAAACTCTATTCCGTCTATTATTCCTTCTCTTGCCTCGCGGTGTGATGGTCCGTGCAAATGACCATATATGCACTTTTCTACATTATATTGTTTCATTAGGCTTATGAAATCCATTTCTTCGTCTTGTATTTGGTTAAATGGTGGATAGTGCATACATACAATTATTTTTTTATCTCTGCTATATTTTTTTATTCCATCTTCTAACGATAATTGCAGTCTTAATCTTTCTCGTCGTAATACTTTTCTATCTTCTTCCGTATCTATATTTGTCCAGCCTCTTGTGCCACAAATAATATAGTCTTCATATTCAAAGCTGTTATTGTGCAGAAAATCTATATTTTCAAAATTGTTTTCTTGCAAATATTTCTTCATTGATGTAATTGTTGTCCACCAGTAATCATGATTTCCTTTTAGCATAAGTTTTCGTCCAGGTAGGCTACACAAGTATTCAAAATCTAGTCCCGTGTCTTTTAAGTACATAGCCCATGAAAAATCGCCTGGCAATAACACCAAGTCATCTTCTTTTACTTTAGAAAGCCAATCATCTTTTATTTTCTCTGTATGCTCTTCCCAATTATCGCCAAATACATCCATTGGTTTATTTGTTCCAAACGACAAATGTAAATCGGCTATTGCATAAATGCTCATGTATTTGCCTCCTTTTAGAAATTTTTTAGTAGCGCGAGGGGAGTTCTATATTTTTTTCTTCGAGTGGCTCCGGGGTGACCGCCGTAGAACTTGTGTGAGCAAAGCGAACTACAAGTTCTAGGATGGGGCAATGAGAAAGAAAAAAATATAACTCCCCGGGAGCGGACTCAAATCAACTTCATATTTTCAAATTAGGCACAGCATTCAAACTCATGTCTGCTAAATTTCCATCCAAATAATTAAAATACGCAGTAGAAGCTATCATTGCCGCATTATCCGTACATAGTACAGGCTCAGGATAATACACTTTAATGCCATTTTCTTCTCCAAATTTTAAAAATTGTTCTCTTATATAACTGTTTGCAGATACTCCACCAGCTAAAGCTACTGTATTTAATCCTAATTTATTTACTGCTTTTCTTGTATTATCTATTAGCACCTCTGTTACTGTCTTTTCAAAGCTTGCACACAAATCTGCTTTGTTTATTTCTGGGTCTTTATGATGCAAATTTATGATAGCTGTTTTTATTCCACTAAAGCTAAAGTCTAAATTATCAAAATGAGTTTTTGGTAACTGTATGTTTGGGTTGCCTGTCTTCGCAAGCTTATCTACTTTAGGTCCTCCTGGGTAACCTAAGCCTACTACTCTTGCTACCTTATCAAATGCTTCTCCTATTGCATCATCTCTTGTTTTCCCTATTATTTCAAATTCAGTATAGTCCTTTATATATACCAAATGCGTATGTCCGCCTGAAATTACTAAGCATAAAAATGGTGGCTTTAAATCTTTGTGACATATATAATTCGCTGCAATATGTCCTTGTATATGGTTTGCTGCAACTAAAGGCTTACCTGTTGCATAACTTAATCCTTTTGCATAAGATACACCTACTAATAATGCTCCTACTAAACCGAGGACCATATGTACAGGCTATAACATCTATATTTTTTAAGTCTGTTCCTGCTTGTTTTAATGCTTCTTTTGTTACTCCGTTTATTGCCTCTATGTGATAACGTGATGCTATTTCAGGTACAACCCCACCATAATTTTCATGTATTTTTATTTGTGATTCTATAACGTTTGATAAGACTTCTCTGCCGTTTTTTACAACAGCTACAGAAGTCTCGTCACAACTTGATTCTATTCCTAAAACTAATATATCTTTCATTTTCTTAATTCCTTTATTACATTATTCCAAAAATGCCACCAATTACATTTAACATTCCCGACAAAATTGCATTAATTATTGGTGTAATTATGATACTAGCAAGGTCTGTAATCCATATAACTAAAAAAATGATATAAAACATAAATTCATGTGTTTCTATCCAGCTTCTTGCATTGTATGGCAAAAAATTTTTTAATATTTTAGAGCCATCTAGTGGTGGAAGTGGTATTAGATTAAATACCCCAAGTCCAATGTTTACTACTATTGTATAACTAAGCATTGTTGTAATTACATTACCTACAGTTGTTAGCATAAATGCTGCCCCACCAAATTTAATAACAGCACAGTAAATTATAGTAAAAACTATTGCTAAAAGGAAATTCATAAGTGGACCTGCAAATGCAACTATCGCTTCTCCTGCTGACATCGATATTTTTCTATCAAAATTTCTAGGGTTTATTTGAACTGGCTTTCCCCAACCAATATGTGCAAATACAAGCATAAAAAATCCAAATGGATCTAAATGTTTAAGTGGATTTAGATTAAGCCTTCCCTGCATCCTTGGTGTACTATCTCCTAATTTATCTGCTGCATATGCATGAGCAAATTCGTGAAATGTAATTGCTACAAGTACACCTGGAAGTGTAAGTAACAATTCTACAATACTAAATTCTCCCCTTGCTAAGCTGCTTATTGCAAGCATTATTAAAATTGCATAAATAAAGTAATTGTTTGATGAATAAAACATATTGATTCTCCTTTATTTTAAATTTTTCTTGTAGAGTTCCACTGCATCATGTATTGAGTTTGTGTCTGGTTTATTTATATTTTTAGGCAGATCATTTATGTCAAACCATTTTAGCTCTAAAACTTCATCTAAGTCTGCTTTTAGTTCTCCCTCGAAATCTTGTACTAAATATGCAACTGATACTACATAAACTTCATCTTTATTTGGATAAAAGAAATGCATATTCTCTCCTGAATACGTGTTTATTACTACAGGATTAATTGGCTTAATATTTATTTCTTCTTTTAATTCTCTATTTAAAGCATCTAGATATGTTTCACCTAAATCAAGTGCACCACCATGAACTGCCCATGTTCCATTATCTGTTCTTTTTTGTAATAGCATTTTTCCGTCTTTTATAATTATGCAACCTACAGCTGGCATAAATACCGGGTCATGCCCAACTTTTTTTCTAATTTCAGAAATATAACCCATACTTTTACCTCTTTTCAGTTTTAAACTATATCATATTTTTTGTGAAATTACAATTATTTTAGAGTGATTTTTGCGTAAAAATTGAGGCAATGGTGACACACTTCTACTTAAGTGAAGAATGTCCCCATTGTCTCTTACCTCTGACTTACGACTTCTGAATTTTGATTACTCCTTTTTCTCTTTATCGTCTGAATTATATATTTTATCTATGTTGTATTTCTTTATAGTATCATCTGCTAATTTTTCTATGTATTTTTTCTTGCCTGGAACTCCTGTTACTCTTTTATTGTTTGCTCCTTTTATTTGAGGATCTGACAATCTCTTTTCATGTTTTACAAAATTATCATATTCCCTAATATTCGTCATGTTTCTCTTAGTTTCTTTTTCATATGTATGGCGTGCATTTTTGTTTCTGTACTTTCCATAAATAATTGCAAAATATACAAAGCCTGCTAGCAAGAATATCCATGGCCAGTTAGAGTCATCATCTTTAACCATAGGTAGTGTTAATAGAGTAGCTATTAATCCAAGCACCTCAACAATTGCTGAAACTCCTATTAATTTTGGCATATGAATTGGAACACTTCCCATAGTTTCCTTTGTTCTGGCATTTACAGCTACATAGTGAAGTAAATTTTTACTTCCTTTCTTTTCTAAATAACTATATAGCCATACAGGTAAGTATGCAGATTTCCATTGCTGACCTTTAACTGTAAATTCCTCTTTATCCCATCTAACTCCACGGTCATAGTGTTTTAATGTGTCATTTGCTGCAAATCTTGCAACATCTTGGCATTGATCTTTAACCATATCTTTAAGTTGGCTAACATTTGTGTCTCTTTTTTCAGATGTATATCCTTTAATATAGTTTGAATCCCATTTTACACAATTTTCAGTATCAAATGGCATAATAGAGTTTATTATGTTGTTTGTTTTATCCTTAGCATTAGTGTTAAGTTTATCTGAACTTGATTCTACAGTTAAGCCTTCTATTGTTATATCAAATTCTCTTTCAACATCATAAAGGTCTGCATCATAATATGTTTTTTCATGATCGCCATTTCTTACTGTATATCTTCTTGTTTCATGCTCTCCTTGGCCTTTCATATTTGCATGGCCATTAGCATCTACTATCATATATGGCAAATATACACCCATTACGTTATTTGCATTAAATTCTTTTTTAAACATTGGATGCGCAAAGAATTTTCTTTTTCCAACAAATTTCTCAATGGACTCTTTTGCTTCATTTTTAGTAATTTTAAACGGTAATACAGTATCTGGTACAGAGCCATTTGGAATTTGTTGGTTTACAGATAGCGTGTTTCTGCACCAGTGGCATCTTGCCTGTGTAGAAGATGCTGTATCTACTACAACTTCAGCTCCACAGCTAGAACATTTAAATGTAACCATATCATTGGTATCTGCAATTATTTCTTGTGCACCTGAGCCTATTATCTCTCCTTCAAGTTTGCTTATATCTGTATCCATTGTATCAAATTTTTCAGGCTCAAATTCGTGCCTACAGAAATTACATCTTAATTTTCCATTTTTTACATTTAGTGAAATATCTGTTGCACCACATTTAGGGCACTTAGTTTGCCCATCTTTTGCTCCCGAATCAGTCTTTACAACAGTAGGGCCTTCGTTTTCTACTGTGGCCCCACTTATTGTTTCTTCCTGATTTAGAGCTTCATTTTCTAAATCATTCTCCATATTTTTATTCCTTTCACAAACTTAATATTATAAGCCTAATGCTTTTTTCTTAGCTTCATCAAATTCTTCTTGTGAAATTATACCATCATCTAATAATTTTTTTAGTTTTCCTAATTTTTCATAAGGATCTTCTGCTGGGGTAGCTGCTGCTGGTCCAGCTGGTTGTTGTTGCTGTACTGGTTGTTGGAATGCTCCCATAGTAGCACCTACACTATTAATTCCCATTCCCATAAATCCAAGTCCTGCTCCTCCGCCATTCTCACCTGCTGCTTGGAATCCACGTGCAACAGATTGTTGCATAAATGAATTTCCTCTTGCACCAGATAAAGCATCTGCTTTCTTAACATCGCTAAGAAGTTTCTTAGAATCTTCGTCATATTCTATAGCTGTAATTGCAACTTTTACTATTTCTAGTCCTCTATCAGATTTCCATCTGTATCCTTCCTCAACTGCATAAGATAAGCTTTGTGCAAATCCTATTTGGTCTCCTTGGATTTTTGTTATACGATTTCCTTTGCTTGGATCGTTTGTGTAGTTAGAAAATGCTGCTGATAAGCTTCCTACAACTTCATTAAACAATTGCTCTCCAGCAACGTTATCCATATCTGCAAAGTCAAATGGCTCTGATTCTGGTCTTAAGTATTCTACTGGTACAAAATTCTTTACAAATAATACTGGGTCTACAATTTTCATTGTATATGTACCTCTTGTAACTGCTCCTACTTGAGCATTCATGTATGCATCATCCCAGTAAATTTCAGATTGTGTTCCAAATCTATTGCCTGGTATTTCTTTTAAGTTTACATATATTGCTGTTTGCTCTGTAGCAGGTATTCCACCAAATTTAAATCTTTCGAATGATGCTTTAAGTGAAGACATCACTCCGTTTCCTGCTAAGAATGATTGAGAGTTAGGATCTGTTGATGAATATATAAATCCACCTGGTTCTGTGATGCAACCTGTTATTGCTCCATCTTGCATTGTAATTAAAGCTGTTCCTTCTGGTACAACTATTTTGCTTCCGTTTGTAATGACGTTAGTAGAGCCTTTTACATTTGCTCCTCTTCCTGCATCTGTTGTATTTTTTACTGCTTTAAATATACCTGCTGTTGCTGGAACATTTGTATCTGGAGTCATAAACTCCTTCCATTCATCTGCTAGTGTTCCACCTAGCGCTCCTGTAAATGCTTTAATAAATCCCATGTTAGATTCCTCCTCTAATATTATATTTGACCACATTATATAATAGAATATATTTTTTTACAATATGTTTTAGAGACTTTTTTGAGTTTTTCGACATATTTATTTTTTATATTAACACAAATTTCACACAATTAGGGACAGGTTTATAAACCTGTCCCTAATGTTTTCTAGCATATTCTTTTATTTTAATTGTTTAATTCAAAGGTTTCATAGTTGGGAAGAACAATACATCCCTTATTGATGCGCTATTTGTAAGTAGCATTATAAGTCTATCTAATCCAAGTCCAAGTCCACCTGTTGGTGGAAGACCAATTTCAAGTGCATTTACAAAGTCTTCATCCATGCCACCTGCTTCTTCGTCTCCTTTTGCCTTTGCTTCGGCTTGCTTTAAAAATCTTTCATTTTGGTCTATCGCATCATTTAGCTCTGAATATGCATTTCCATATTCACGTCCACCAATAAACAGCTCAAATCTTTCAACTAGGCTTTTATCTGTAGGCTTTCTCTTTGTAAGTGGAGATACCTCTACTGGATAATCCATTATAAATGTTGGCTGAATTAGTGTTTCCTCCACAAATTCCTCAAAGAATTCATTTATTATATGCCCTCTTGTATTTTTTAATGGATCTATTTCTACTTTCTTTTCGTCTGCCAGTTTACGTGCTTCTTCATCTGTTTTTATCTCATTAAAATCTATTCCAGTTGCTTCTTTGATTGCATCTATCATTGTTACTCTTCTCCAAGATGGAGTTAAGTCTATATCTTGACCTTGATAGTTTATTTTTGTTGTCCCAAGTACATTTTTAGCAATTGTTGAAATTATTTCTTCTGAAATATTCATCATATCATTATAGTCTTCGTATGCAGCATATAATTCTATGTTTGTAAATTCAGGATTATGTTTTATATCCATTCCTTCATTTCTAAAATTTCTGCCTATTTCATATACCTTGTCTATTCCACCTACTATAATTCTTTTTAAGTTTAGCTCCGGTGCAATTCTTAAATACATGTCTAAATCAAGAGTATTATGATGCGTTACAAATGGACGTGCAGCATCACCTGTTGCAACAGTTGTTAGAATTGGTGTTTCGACCTCCATGTATCCTTTTTCATCTAATATTCTTCTTAACTCTTTTATTATTTTGCTTCTTAATATAAAAGTATCTTTTACTTCAGGGTTTACTATCATATCTACATATCTTTGTCTATATCTTAGGTCTGTATCTTTTAATCCATGGAATTTTTCTGGAAGCGGACGTAATGACTTAGCTAAAAGTGTTACCTTTTTTGCATGAACAGAAATTTCTTCTGTTCTGGTTTTAAATACAAAGCCTTCAATTCCTATAATATCTCCGATATCATAAGTCTTAAATTCTTTATAGTTTTCTTCCCCTAAATCATTTATACTAACATAGCTTTGAATTTGCCCTTGCATATCTTGTATATGGCAAAATGATGCTTTTCCCATAATTCTTTTTGCCATTATACGCCCTGCAATTTTAACATCTTTCCCCTCTAATTCTGCATAGTTTTCTTTTACATCTTGACTTGTGTGAGTTCTATCATATTTTGTTATTTCAAATGGATCTTTTCCTGCATCTTGAAGTTCTTTTAGTTTCTCTCTTCTAACCTTCATTAATTGATTTATGTCTACTTCTTGTTCTTGAACATTTTCATTTTCATTCATAATACTTTCCCCTTTTTTTCATTTTCATAAAATGTATTATACCTCAAAAAGCTAGATTTGTAAACCATTTTTAACAAAGAAAAGTGAGACATGGGGACAGTCTTCGTCTTTGGCGGAGGCATGTCCACGCTGTCTCACGCTTTGCATAAATTTGCACAAAAATGCGATTTTTCCTATGCAAGAACATAGGTGGTTTCGCCACTTTATGGAGAACGCGCTTTGCTTGTTCTCCGCTACAACGTTTGCAATATAATTCGTAGCGGAGCACTTTGTGCTCCATAAAAGGTGCGATTTTTCCTATGCAATAAAAAAACTGTACCTCCCTAATGTCTATAATCTGTGAAATGTGCTAGGCAAAAAGAACGTCCCTTTGTCCTATTCCTATTTTCCCCTCATTTCCCTTGCATGGTTTAGGGTTACTTCTGTTATTACTCCACTTGCAATCCTTGCTATTTCTTGTATTGTTTCTTCTTCATTTAGCATTTTTACTTGTGTTGTTGTTTTGTTATTATTTACTTCTTTTCCAATAAAATAATTGTAGTTTCCTCTTGCTGCTATACTTGCTAGGTGCGTTACACAAATTACTTGATGATTCTTTGCAATTCTATGTAGCTTCTCTGCTACTGCATTTGCAGCCATTCCACTTATTCCAGTATCTATTTCGTCAAATACAAGTACAGGTACCTGGTCTACATCTGCTAAAACTGTTTTTATTGCCAGCATTATTCTGGACATTTCTCCACCTGATGCTATTTTGGTAAGAGGTTTTGCTTCTTCTCCAACATTTGTGCAAATTAAAAACTCTACTGTATCTTTGCCATCTCTCCTAAACTTGTTTTCTTCCCAATTAATTTTCACCTCAAAACTTGCATTTTGCATTTCTAAGTCTCTTAACTCTTCGTTCACCTTTGCTTCTAATACTTTCGCTTTTTCTTTTCTCGTTTCATGCAATTTTGTAGCTAAAGCTGTCATTGCTTCTTCTATCTCACTTTTCTCTTGTTTCAATTTTAAAATATATTCCTCTAAGTTTTCTATTTTTTCTATTTCTTTATTTGTTTCCTCTGAATATGCTAGTATTTCTTCAATAGTGTTTCCATATTTTCTTTTAAGTGAAAAAATTAAATCTAACCTTTCTTCAATTTGCTCTATTTCTTCATCTTCAAATGAAACATCTTCGGAAAACTCGCCTATTGTTCTTCCACATTCTTGTAATTCATAGTATACGCTTTTTAATTCTCCCAAAGATTTCGTATAGCTTTCGTCAAAGCTTTCAATTTTTTCCATAGACCTTATTGCTGTGCTAATTGCATCTATTGCTACTTCGTCTATTTGATTATTTGCTATTTGTAAATTTTCTGCAATTTTTTGAGTATTTGCAATTTTTTCTTTTTGAGATTCTAACTCTTTGTCTTCTCCTATTTTTAATTTTGCATCTTCAATTTCCTTTGTTTGATATTTAAGTAAATCTAATCTTCTTTGCTTTTCTTTGTCGTCTCCAAAGTTTTCTTTTAATTTAGATTCTATTTCTTGGTATTTTTCATACAACTTTAGGTACTCTGTTTTGTTATTCTCTAACAATCCACCTGAAAACGCATCAAGTAAAACAATATGAGTAGATGTATCCATTAAAGTTTGGTTATCATGCTGGCCATGTATGTCTATTATATTTTCCATAAATTCTTTTAATTCATTTACTGTTACCATTCTTCCATTTATCTTGCATAGGTTTCTACCGTTTGACCAAATTTCTCTTGAAACTATAATGTTTCCATCCATATTATCCGGATGATTTGGCAAAAACAAGCAAAGTTCTACAAATGAACTATCTTCTCCTCTTCTTATCATTTCTTTTGAAAATCTTGCGCCAGCTAAGGTTGAAAGTGAATCTATTATTAAAGTTTTTCCAGCACCAGTTTCACCTGTAAGTATGTTTAAATTATCATTTAAATTGATAGTAACATCATCAATTATTCCTATGTTTTTTATGTGCAAATTTGTTATCATATCTCTCATCTCCTAAACGAATGTTTGATTATGTATATATATTATTACAAACATTCGTTTTTTGTCAATAGTTTTTTTAAAAAAATATTGACTTTTTCCCTTAAAGTGTGTTACACTATGTAAGTGTTAAGCAAATATGGCCCCTTGGTCAAGCGGTTAAGACGCAGCCCTCTCAAGGCTGAGTGATGGGTTCGATTCCCGTAGGGGTCACCAAAAAAACATATGCGAAAATTCAGTAAATTTAGGGACAGGTTTAAAAACCTGTCCCTAAATTTACTGAATTTTTAGAAGAAAATATGATTTCTTTGTTTTTTGTCATAGTTCTATATTAATATTATCCTTGTCTATATCTGCTATTTTGTTTATGCTTTCAAATCTATTTAAATTTTTAATTGTTATTCCTGTTTGACTTGAAATTTCCTCTATTGAGCAACTTGTACCATGTTCTTCTATAAAATTTTGAAGCTTTATTGTGTCTGCTCTATCTTTTGTTTTGCAATTACAGCACACATTGTCTTCTGAGATAAAGAAACATCCACATCTTTCACATTTTTTAAATTCCATTTTTTAGCCCCCTATTTCTTTAGTCTTGTACTAGCACGTCTTTTACTGCTTCACCAATAATTTTATTTACATCCGCTAAAAGTACATTAAATCTCATTTCAGCATCAAAGTATTCTTTAATTTTTGGTTCTTTTAAAAGAATTTCGTACAGCTCTTGTAGCTTTTTCATTTTTTCTTCATCCTGTTTTTCTCCGTGTAGAGCTAATACCTGAGCGTCATATTTTATTTTATCAAATTCTTTTATTTTATCAACCATTTCTGGTTTAGCATATACTTCTTGTTTTATTTTTTTATATTCTAGATATTCCTTGCTGTTTTTTAAATCTTGTGCTAGTTCATTTGCTTTATCATAAACTTGCATTTTGTTCAATCCTTTCTTTTATAGCATGCCCCCTACATTGTTATGCATACGCGTGTTTTTTCTTGAATGCGAGTAGGTTTGTTATTTCTGTTTCTACGTTTCTTGCTCTCTTCGTTTTTTGTAGTTTTTCTTGTTCTATTTGGTTTGCTTGTCTTTGTGCAACTGTTTGGCATATAGCTTTTTGATATATAAAATGAGTATCTTGTGCAATTTTTGTCCAACTATAATTTTCTTTTACTGATTGCCTTGCTTTTTTTGTAACATTTGCACATAATTCAGGATTATATAACAAAGCTAAAACAGAGTCTGCTATTGAATTTGCATTTCCTGCATAGCTTTTCATTCCGTTTACTCCATGCTCAACTATTTCTCCTAAGCCACCAACATCTGATACAACTGTCGGTACTCCTGCAAGCATTGCCTCTAAAGCTACTATTCCAAATGGCTCATATGTGCTTGGAAATACTGCTACATCCGCGCATTGATAAATTGGAACTTTTCTTGAATTTAAAAATCCCGCAAAATATACTTTTTCATCTATTCCAAGACTGTGTACTTGTGCTTTTAAATCATCTATCATTCCACCTTTTCCAACTACAACAAGTTTCGCGTCATGATAGTTAGCCAATATTTTTGGCATTGCAGCTATTAAATGCTGTACACCTTTTTCATATACCATTCTTCCCATTGTTAATATTATTTTTTCATTGTCAGCAGCATATCTTCTTCTAAAGCTATAGTCTCTTTCCATTCCACTAAATGCTGTCATATTAAGTCCATTAGGTATTACATTTATTTTTTCAAAAGGAAGTCCAAATAATCTTTGGATATCACCTTTCATAAAATTGCTATTAACTATAACCTCAGTAGATTCATATGTTAGGAGCCATTCTGTGTCATTTATGTATCTTTGTACTTCATCATGTATTCCACCATTTCTTCCTGCTTCTGTTGCATGGATTGTAGCAACAAGAGGTATGTCAAAAGAATGTTTTAAGGTCTTCGCAGCATATGCTACAAGCCAGTCATGTGCATGAATAACATCAAACTTTCCTTTTTCATTTATCACTTCTGAAGCTTTTGCCACTAAATTAAAATTAAGTTGCATTATCCAATCTATAAAATTATTTGGATTAATTTCAAAGTTTGGAACTCTATATACATTAACTCCTTTGTCATTCTCATAATCTGGTGCATCGCCTTCTTTAAATGTAACTACAGTTACTTCGTGTCCATCTTTTATAAGGCGTTTTGATAAATCATATACTACTCTAGCAATTCCGCCTACTATTCTTGGTGGATATTCCCATGTAAGCATTAATATTTTCATTTAAAATTGCCCCCTTCTTTTGTTTTTCTTCTGCTATTGTATAGCATAATTTTACAAATGTAAACATATTTTTACAAAAATTTTTAAATTTTTTTTATATTCTCTTGAATTTATTTGTATTATGATATAGTATTATTATATAATTTTATGACTGCACTAAGGAGGAAAAAACTTATGCCACGAAAAGCAAAGGAAATTATTGAAAACGAAGAAGAAAAGAAGAAAACACCCACTAAAAAGGCAACTACTAAAAAAGAAGCAGTAGCTGCTAAAACTACTTCAAAGAAGACGGCTACTAAGAAAGCTACCGAAGCTACTAAAACTGCTTCAAAGAAGACGGCTACTAAGAAAGCTACCGAAGCTGCTAAAAC